>NZ_JADEWP010000096.1:0-9296 GCF_015207535.1 Cyanobium sp. LEGE 06143
CTCCAACGTTGTGGCTGCCAGCCCACCGTGAGAGCCACCGAGACGCCACTGGGTACAGCCCGCTCCACGATCATGCGCAGGGCTTGGATGTCGTCGCGATCAATCACGGCACTGCTGGAAAGCAGCAACCAGAAGGACTCCTTGACCTCAGACAGCAGGGCCTCGGTGAGGGCCGCAGGAGTGTCGGGGGTTGAGTCGTCACGCAGAGCCCGGAAGAGATCAAACGTGGAGGTGTATCGATCCGCGTAGGCGGCGTGAGAAGACGTCTTGGCGAAAGTCATGGTGACGAAAAACAGAGGTCAGTTGATGGGAAGGCGGCGTCATCCAAGCCATGGCGATCAGTTCTCCGCGCTCACAAATGCGTGGAAACGCTCAGCCAGATCCTGAAAAAAGTGATCGCTCTTCTGAAGCAGAGATTCCCAGCTGTCCTGGGTGGCCTGCCGGAGGCTTTCCAGCTGAACACGGGCCTGATCACGAGCCTGGCGCAGCTCCTCCATCCGTTTCTCGGTTTCATCGCGCAGGTTTTCTGCAACGCTCTGCATGCCCTGCTGCAACTGCTCGATCTGGGCAGACCAGGCCTCGATCTGGGCCTGTTTCTTATCGAGGATCGCTTGGCGAAGCTGCTCATTGGCGAGGGTCTGATCGACCTTGGCGACTTCTTGATGCACTTCGCTTGGGGTGCTCGGCTGCAGTTCGCTGGGGGCAGTGGGCATCGGGGTATGGATGTTGGTGGTGTTCATGGGAGTTCCTCCTGTAGTTCAACGACGGATACGCCCCTGCACATGGCGTGTCGGGGTGCCCCACAGGCAACACCAGGTCATCACTGGAAAGCGTGAAGGCATCACCGAGATCCGCATCTGAAATCCAGATCGAGCGCTCACACGGCTATTGCTACAGCCGCTAGAAAGCACAGATTGTCGATGTGGACTGGAAGCGGATGAGGCGTCCGTTATTTCCAACGTACCACTAACAGCCTCCTTGTCAACACCCCAACTGGAGATCAGTGGGATCCAGAGATAGCTGTTCGGCTCAGATCAGTTGCAAATAAAGCCATCTCGGCGGGCCAGTGGATCGATACAGGCCGACAACCAAGGGGGGCCAGCCAGGCCCAACCTTGCAATTGCCCAACGTTATTGAGAGTCAACACGAGCTTCTGCTGCTCTCACGCGGATCAGGGAGCCACTGTCTGGGAGGCCAGCTGGCTTGACCCTGCAGGCTGCTCGTGCAGTCGTAGAACAGTTGCTGGCTCAGGATCGTTGAAGGTTCAGTTGGTGCCGATCAAGTGAACATCGCGCTGGGGGAACGGGATGGCGATACCCTCTGAATCCAGCCGCTTCTTGACTTGTTCCTGGAAGCCGAAGAAGGCCGGCCAGTAGTCATCCACATTGACCCATGGACGCACAGCAAAGTTGACACTGCTGTCTGCAAGTTCAAGAACACCAATCACAGGTTCTGGGTCAACAAGAAAACGGCCATAGGTCTTTACTTCGTCGGCAAGGAGGGCCTTCACGATGTCAATATCGGCCTGGTAACTGACCCCAAATACGAAGTCGAGGCGCCTGCGGCCAAGGGCGTTGAAATTGGTGATGTTGTCACTGTTCAGCTTGCTGTTGGGGATAATCACAATTTTATTATCTGGGCTCTGCAGGGTCGTGGTGAAGAGCGTCAGCTCCTTGACGGTGCCCATCGTGCCTGCTCCCTCGATAAAGTCACCGATCTGGAAGGGGCGGAAGAAAACCATCAACACCCCTGCAGCAAAGTTCGACAATGACCCCTGCAGCGCCAAGCCGATCGCCAGACCCGCGGCGCCAACAACGGCAATGATGGATGTCGTCTGAATACCCAGCCGGTTCAGGGCAGCGATGACAACAAAGGCAAGCAAAGCATAATAGGTGAATGTTGTCAGGAAACCCACCAGGATCGAATCGATCCTGGGATTGCGGGTCAAGCTTCGCTTGACAATTCGGGAGATCAATTTGGCCAGCCAGCGGCCAATCACAAAAATGACGAGGGCTGCGAGAAGATTCAGCCCCAACTCCACACCAACCTCTTGAGCAAGCGAGAGCCACTGTCGAATGTTTTCCAAGACCTGTTGCATTAGACTCGAAATGATTTAAGCAGTGGTGGTCGCTTGCTGCGGCAATTCCCCAAGAAGCGAAGCAGAGTGTCAGCGTCTCAACACATTACGCGGTTCAACAGATTGAACGGCACGTGCATACCCTGCCCGCCCCCGGTTTCAGGAAAGGCGTCACCCCTCTCATCCCTACACCCAGAAGCCTGAGGACAGGACCAACACGTCGCTACAGCGAGGCCGTCTAGCCGCAGGCTTCTGCGAAGCAGTGGGCTGACGTGCGGAGGCGGATGCACCCGCCGTGGCTGCTTGGCTCCAGCCCGTCATGCAAACTGTTGCACACGGAGACCGGCATCAAAGCAACTCCTTCAGAGCAGGAAGTTGCCGCTTCATGGCCGTGTAGCCCTTGCGGATGATCGCATCGGCCTTGTGAAAATCGAAGATGGCGAACTCAGCCAGAGCCGGCTGAATCAACAGGTCGGGGGCGTGCTCCTTCAATCTGCTGTGGGTGACCTGCTGCTCCATCACATTCAGCGACAGACCGATCACATCAAAAATGTTCGGACTGGGGTCGCCATCGGGAAACCAGCGCTCCGCACCGCCCTGCGACGACTTGATGCGGCGTTTTGACGCCTCACTCGTGGAGCTGGGTGCAGGACCAACGAGTGCCTCCTCAGGGTCCTTGACCCCAGGCAGATCGCCATTGGGCTCCGCGTCTGCGCCGGGGTCCGGACAGTTCAGATTGACCGCAACCACCAGCTCCGCACCCAGGCTCCTGGCCACATCCACAGGAATGGGATTGACGAGGCCGCCATCGACCAGAAAGCGATCTCCATCGCTGAAAGGTGTGAAGACGCCAGGCACTGAAATGCTGGCACGCACCGCATCCACCATCGATCCTGAGCGGAGGTGCACTTCTTCACCCCTGAGCAGATCGGTAGCCACGCAGCAGAAGGGAATTTCGGAGCTTTCGATCCGCATCTCTTGCAGGCGTTCCGAGAGCAATTCGTAGATCTTGTTGCCATCCAGGAGCCCACTGGTAGGAATCACCATGTCGAAGTAGGCAAGCACGTCTTTCCAGTCCAGATCCCGAATCAAGTCTTCGAGGTCATTGAGTTCTCCGGCGCAGTGGAAGGCTCCAACGAGAGCGCCGATGCTGGAGCCGGAGATCATGTTGATCTCGATCCCCTCCTCCTGCAGTGCCTTGAGCACACCGATATGGGCCCACCCTCTGGCTCCACCACTGCCGAGTGCGAGGCCAACCCTCTTCATGCCGATAGAACCACGATCAGAGATTTCAAGGATGCGGCACTGGGCCTCTGGCAGGCTGCCATGGCTGCTTGGTTGGTGAGCCCAATCCTGCCTCGTTCTCAACAGTTTGCAGCCACCAAGCACCCACTGCTGCACAGGAGACGGGCAACAGCAGAAATGCCACCCGGTTCTCTACGACGCAGCCCAGAAAAGTAGGGTCGCTCGCAGAATSAACAACGCTTGTCGAACCAACCACAACCGAGCAGCTCAAGGCCTGAGCGGTCATGGCGGCGATCAGTGGCCGCCGGTGTCACCCTGCGGGTCGGGTTCGAGGCAGGGCCCTCGGGTGCCATCGGCGATCCGCCGCAGACCTCAAGGTGTGGGCAGCGCCGGCCAACTTGCCCCCGGCTTGCTACGAAGGGGGTTCGCCACGTCCGATCCCATGTCTGTAGCCTCGCTCAAGGCCTTCTGCGCCAGCATCGCCGCCGATGACGATCTGCGCAGCCAGGTGCATGCCGCCGCCGGCGTGGATGACATCGTGACGATCGCTGCGGCCCACGGCCATGCCGTGGACAAGACGGTGCTGCTGCGGGAGCACGCCCGCGCCATCACGGCAGCGCCAGATCATGCCCTGGCTGGGATCAACAGCTGGGCCGATGCCCTGATCCATTGCTTCGGCGCCGAGGCGGCTGAAACCGAGACGTGACCCAGGGGAGATGATGAATCGCGGCGCTCACGGTTGTCATCGAGATCCAATCACTGCTTCGCAGAAACATGCGGCTACATGGTGGAGAATCAGAGGAGGCGCAGGAGACAGCGTTGGTACCGAAGAGGGGACGGTAAGGGGCAGCCAGTCCCCACTCTGAAGCTGAATCTGCCGGGGCCGATCCGCCCCACCAGAGTGGTGCCTGGTTGCGCCCGCCGCCGCAGGGCACCGAGATGGACTCCCACACTGTTCGCTTTCTCCTGCGGCCCTGCTGGCTGGGCTGGATCCTGCTGGCTGCCACGCCGCGGGGCGTTCTGGCCATCGCCCTCGGCGATGGCCCCGAGCTGCTCGCCCAGGACCTGCTGCAGCACCATCCCGGAGCCGAAGCGGTCACCGACGATCCCCTGCTTGAAGCCTGGCTGGCCGGGGTGCTTGCCACCACCGAGGCCCTGGCAGCAGAGGCCGTCCCACCGCTCCCGCCACTCGATCTGCGCGGCACGCCTTTCCGCCGGCGCGTCTGGCAGGAGCTGGGCCTGATCCCCACCGGCAGCACCGTGAGCTACGCCGAGCTCGCCCGCCGGCTGGGCGCCCCCCAGGCGGTGCGGGCCGTGGCCCAGGCCTGCGGCGCCAACCCGATCGCCCTGGCCATCCCCTGCCACCGCGTGATCGGCAGTGACGGCTCCCTGCGCGGCTACCGCTGGGGCCTCGCCCGTAAACGGGCGCTGCTGGCGTACGAAGCCGGACGAAACGACCCGGAACAACCTGGTGGCACGACACACCTGAGCAAAGCAGCCTGGCCTGCTGATCGGGCCTAGGCCACAGTCGCGGATCAGGCGATGTCCCAGGTCTCGGCCATGGTCAGGTTCGGGCACCAATCCAATGAGCCAGCCAGGAGCCCAGCCCAAGAAACGTAAAAGGGGGCCCTTCCAGGCCCCATGGGTCATTTGGGTGATAAGGCTGACCTCACCCCATCTCCCTTAGAGATGTCAGGCGGCCACAGGGGCGGGCTGACGGGAGAAACGAACGATGTTGTTCGCTGTTACGGGTTTGCTCTTACCGAGCAGGCTTCAGTCACCCTCCTTATACCCCGTCGAAACCATTGCAGCCCCCTGATGGATCCGCCCCAGGGACGGAACCCTGAACGGGAATGGAGCTGAGCGGAATCGAACCGCTGTCCGAAGCACTGGTGTGAGCCACCTAGTCCGGCCGAAACCGGACTCAGCCATTGTGGCAGCACCCAAGCGCCGGTGCAGAGGTGGGCATCACCGAACCAGGGGGCGACAGCATCGAGGGCATCGCGGTGGTGCCCCCCGGCCTGGAGGCCCCGGCCGCAGAGGAGCTGATCGCCCTCGGCTGCCGGGCCGTGGCGCCCCTGCGGCGGGCCGTGCGCTTCCGCAGTGACCTGGCCGGCTACTACCGCCTGCACCTGCAGGCCCGGCTGCCCTTCCGGCTGCTGCGCCAGCTGGCCAGCTTTCCCTGCCACGGCCGCGACGACCTCTACGACGGGGTGCAGCGCGCCGTGGACTGGGCCACCTGGCTGCCCCCCAGCGCCAGCTTCCGCGTGGACGTGAGCGGCACCGCCCCGGGCCTGAACCACAGCCACTACAGCGCCCTGCAGGTGAAGAACGCCCTGGTGGACCTGCAGCGCCAGCAGTGGGGCCAGCGCTCCTCGATCGACCTCGAGGCCCCGGACATCAGCCTGCACCTGCACCTCGGCGGCGGCCTGGCCAGCCTCAGCGTGGATGGCAGCGGCAGCAGCCTGCACCGCCGCGGTTACCGTGCCGCCGTGGGCCTGGCGCCCCTGAAGGAAAACCTGGCCGCCGGCCTGATCGCCCTCACAGGCTGGGATGGCCGCCGCCCCCTGGCCGATCCGCTCTGTGGCAGCGGCACCCTCCTGATCGAAGCGGTGCGGATGGCCCTGGGCCGGGCGCCGGGCCTCGGCCCCGAGGGGGCCCGCTCCTTCGCTCTGGAGCGCTGGCCCGATGCCCAGAGCGCCCTGTGGCAGCAGGAGGTGCGGGCCGCCAGCGCCCTGGCCCGCTCCTGCCTGGCGGATCAGCAGCCCCTGGCGCCGGTGCTCGGCCTGGAGCAGGATCCCGCCGTGCTGGCCCAGGCCCAGGCCAATGCCGAGGCCGCGGGGGTGGCGCCCTGGATCCGCCTCAGCGGCGGCGACTGCCGCGACTTCATCCCTCCCGAGCAGCCCGGCGTGCTGGTGTGCAACCCCCCCTACGGCGAGCGCCTCGGCCACAGCGATGCATTGGAAGGCCTTTACGGCGATCTCGGCCGCATGCTCAAGGAGCGCTGCAGCGGCTGGGATCTGTGGCTGCTGAGCGGCAATCCCGAACTCACCGGCGCCCTGAAGATGAAGGCGAGTCGCCGCATCCCGATCAGCAATGGCGGCATTGACTGCCGCTGGCTGCACTACGCCATCCGCTAGCGGCCCAGCAGGGCCCGGGTGGTCTTGGTGAGACCGGCGGTGGTCTGGGGCAGGTAGGGGCCCTTCATCAGGCCCCCGCCGATGCGCAGGAAGACCCCCGCCAGCACCACATTCAGCCCCGCCACCGCCAGGGAGCTGTGGATCCAGCTGAGTCGCAGCCCCTCGTGGAGCCACAGCAGCAGCGCCAGCTCCGCCCCGATCAGCGACAGCAGCATCAAGGTGAGCCCGCCGCTGAGCAGCAGGGCCCCGGTGATCAGGCGCCGCTTCTCGCTGTCGGCCTCCTGCAGCGCGATGCGCACGTGCAGGTCCATCACCGAGGTCATCAGCGAGCCGATGCGGCCCATGGCCACGCGGGCTCCGCCGTTGCGCCGCTCGCGCTCGCCGAACTGTTCCTCCGTCATGCCGAGCGCCGTCCGGAGGAGAGCAGCATCCCCACCAGCACCCCCACCCCGGCGGCGATGCCGACCGCCAGCAGCGGGCGCTCCCGCACCGGCTTCTCCAGCCTTGGCCGCAGGGTGTCGTTGAGGTCGTCAAGCAGGCCTTCGAGCTGCTTCTCCAGCGGAGCCAGGTTGTCGGCCAGCCGGCCGGTCTGGGTGCCGGCCACATCCAGCAGCTCCAGCAACTGGCGCCGCACCACGGTGGCGGTACGGCCGGTCTGGGAGGAGATCACCTCAGCCACCTCGTCAAAGCTGCCGCGGGTGGCCTCCAGGGTCTGGCGGGCCACCTGGGGCCACTCCCGCTGAATCGTGGGCATCAGCGCCTCGAAGCGCTCGCGGAAGGTCTCCTGGTGGGCGTCGGGCTGGCCTGCCGCTTCGGGCTGCTGCTGGAGAATGGGCTCAGGGGTCTGGGGCTCGGAGAGCTGATCCAGCGGTGGGGTGCCGGTCATGGGCGCAGCGGGCCAGTGTTGCCTTCAAGCTAAGGACGGGCTTGTGAAACCGGAACCCTCCGCTACATTTCCCGTGCTCGGCGCACGGGCCTGTTGGTTCACATCAATCAGGTCGAGCTCACCCAGTTCAAGTCGTTCGGCGGATCGATGGCGATCCCGCTCGAAGAGGGCTTCACGGTGGTCACCGGGCCCAACGGCTCCGGCAAGAGCAACATCCTCGATGCGGTGCTGTTCTGCCTCGGCCTGGCCAACAGCCGCGGCATGCGGGCCGAGCGGCTGCCCGACCTGATCAACAGCGCCATGCTCAAGGCGGGGCGGGCCGCCGAAACCTCGGTGAGCGTGCGCTTCGACCTGGGCGACTGGCAGCCCGATGGTGCCGAAGCCGGCCTCGAGGCCCCCGCCGAGGGCCCCTGGATCCACACCGGCCAGACCAGCTGGACCGTGAGCCGCCGCCTGCGGGTGGCCCCCGGGGGCACCTACGCCAGCAGCTTCAGCGCCGATGGCGTGCCCTGCAACCTGCAGCAGCTGCAGACCCAGCTGCGGCGCCTGCGGGTGGACCCCGAGGGCAGCAACGTGGTGATGCAGGGCGATGTGACCCGCATCGTGTCGATGAGCGCCCGCGACCGGCGCGGCATCATCGACGAGCTGGCCGGCGTGGCGCTGTTCGACAGCCGCATCGAGCAGAGCCGCACCAAGCTCGACGACGTGCAGGAACGGCAGGAGCGCTGCGGCATCGTGCAACAGGAGCTGCTCAGCAGCCGCCAGAAGCTGGAGCGCGACTGCACCCGGGCCCGCACCTATCAGGCCCTGCGCCAGCGGCTGCAGGAGGGGCGGCTGCAGGAGCAGGTGCTGGCGCTGGAGGCCGCCCGCACGGCCCTGCGGCAGCTGGTGAGCCGCCAGCAGGCCCTCACGACCCAGCAGGCCGGCGACCGTCTCGCGATCGCCGAGGCGGAAACCGTGCTGCAGGCGGCGGCCGCCGCCCTGGAGACGCTGCAGGCTGAGGTGAAGGCCCTCGGGGAAGACCAGCTGCTGGCCGTGCAGGCGGAGCTGGCGGGCCTGGAGGCCGGCAGCCGCGAGCTGGCCCGCCAGGCAGACCAGCACCAGCAGCAGGCCGAGGCTCTGCAGCGCCAGCGCCAGGAGCTCAGCCAGCGCCAGGGGGAGCTGCGCCATCAGCAGCTGCAGCTCGACAGCGCCGCCGACCAGGCCGAGCTGGAGGCCGCCGAGGCCGGCTGCCGCGCCGCCGAAGCCGCCGTGGAGCTCTCGCGCCGCCGCCTCGGCGAGGTGGCCGGCCGCTCCGGCAGCTGGATGGAGGAGCAGAAGCAGCGCAGCCTGCGGCGCCAGGAGCTGGGCGCGGCCAGCAGCCCCCTGGAGGCCGAGCAGCAGCAGCTCAGTGAGCGCCTGCGCCAGAGCCAGGAGCGGCTGGCGGAGCTGGAGGCCCAGCGCCAGCAGGAGGGCAGCACCCAGGTGAGCGCCGAGCAGCGGCTGGACCAGGCCGAAAAGGAGTGGCACGGCCTCAGCGGCTCGGTGGCCAGCGGCCAGCAAGAGCTGCAGGAGCTCGCCGAGGCCTTTGCCCTGCAGCAGCGCACCCGCAGCCGGCTGGAGCAGGAACAGGGCCAGCTGGAGCGGGAGATCGCCCGCCTCGACAGCCGCCGCGACACCCTGCAGGAGAGCCGCGGCACCGGCGCCCTGCGGGTGCTGCTGGAGGCCGGACTGGAGGGTATCCATGGCCCCGTGGCCCAGCTGGGGGAGGTGGAGGAACGCCATCGCACCGCCCTGGAGGTGGCGGCCGGAGGCCGCCTGGCCCAGGTGGTGGTGGACGACGACCGCATCGCCGCCCGGGCGATCGAGCTGCTCAAGCAGCGCCGCGCCGGCCGCCTCACCTTCCTGCCCCTCAACAGGATCCGCTCTGGCGGCAGCCAGGGCAGGGGGGGGAGCGGCTCGGCGGCCC
>NZ_JADEWP010000097.1:0-9282 GCF_015207535.1 Cyanobium sp. LEGE 06143
ATTCGAACCCACGGAAGGTTGCCCTTCAAACGATTTCGAGTCGTTCGCTTTCGACCACTCAGCCACCTCTCCAGCCAGGAGCCCGAAGCTCCGGCCACGACTTTACGGACCGCTCAGCCCCAGCCCTGCTGCAGCCAGCCCCGCGGGCCGCTGGCGCTCCAGCCCGGCGGGCCATCGGCCGGCCCGCCGCCGCTCAGCCAGATGGCTCCGCGGCTGGCGGCGGTCACGGCATGGCGCTCGGGCCGCCGCGGCAGCACCCCCAGCCAGATGCCGTCCCAGGCCTTGGCTTCGGTGGCCTGCCAGGCCCTGAGGGCCTGGCGGTCTGGTAGCAGCAGCCAGCGCCGCTGCCCCAGCACGAGGCTGATGGCCCGGCTGTCGGCGCTGAGGGGCTCGGCCACCAGCCCTGGGCTGCCCAGCCACTGGCCGGGCTGCAGCGGCAGGCTGCCATCGGCACTGGCCAGCACCAGCCCTGCCTGGGCCTGCCAGCAGGCGGGCTCGGCCGGGGCCACGGGATCCAGCAGCAGAGCCCAGTCCAGGCGGGGGATGCCGAAACCGGTGGCGAGCTGGCGGGCCTGACGGCAACTGAAGCCATCGGCCTGGAGGCTCACCAGCGCCGCCCGGCCCTGGTGGCGGGCCAGCAGCAGGTCGCGGTGGCCCTGGTGCACCAGCACGAGTTGGTCGGCCCGCAGCAGGGCCAGGTGGCCCAGGGCCGCCAGCAGCAGCAGCGCCGGCGCCAGCCGGCGGCCCAGCCGCGGCAGACCGGCGGGGCCCGGCACACTCAGCCCCAGCAGACCTGCGGCGAGCAGCAGCACCAGCAGGGGCTCCGGCCTGCCCAGCTGCCACTGGGCCATGGGCAGCGCCGCGAAGCCCTTCACCACGAGCACCAGCAGGCCAGAGCACCAGGCCACCGGCGGCAACAGCAGGCCGAGCAGGGGAGGCACCAGCACCGCCACCAGGGCCAGGGCCATCGCCCCCAGGGTGAGGGGGGTGAGCAGCGGCGCCGCCACCAGATTGGCCGGCACGGCGTAGAGGGGCACCACGCCGAAGTGGAACAGCTGCAGCGGCAGGGTCCAGAGCGAGGCGGCGAGGGGCACGGCGCTGGCGGCGGCGAGCCAGCCCGGGCACCAGGGCGGCAGCCGGCGGCGCAGGCCCTGCTCCAGGGGAGAGGCGCAGACCACGAGGGCGGCCGTGGCCACCACGCTGAGCTGGAAGCCCACATCGGCCAGCCACTCGGGCCGCCACAGCAACAGAATCAGGGCACTGGCCATCAGGATCCCGAAGGGCCGCCCGCGGCCGCCGCTCTCCAGCACCGCCAGGGCCAGGCCGCCCATCAGCACGGCCCGCAGCACCGAGGGCTGCGGGCCGGCCAGCAGCACGAACAGCAGCATGGCCGCGCCAGCCAGACCCAGCCGCGGCCAGCGCGGCAGCCGGCGCCCCAGGGGGAGCACCGCTCCCAGCAGCACGCTGAGATGGAAGCCGGAGGCGGCCAGGGCATGGGAGAGTCCCGCGGCGCGAAAGGCCTCCTTGAGCTCCAGCGGCAGGGGCACCCGGGCGCTGCCGAGCACCAGGGCCGCCAGCAGCCCGCCCCGCTCCGCTCCCGCGCCCGCCAGCAGCCGCTGGGCCAGCTGGCGGCGCAGGTCGGCCAGGGGAGTTGGGGGACGGGCGAGCACAGTGGCCTGCTCCACCTGCAGCTGGGTGGCCGCCCCCTGGCGCCGCAGCCGCTCCGCCGGCCCGGCCAGGAGCGGGTGGGGAGCCGGCTGAGGCTGCCTGAGCCGGCCATGGGCCTCGACGCGCCAGCCCTGCTGCAGGCCCCCGCAGGAGGCCAGGCGCAGCTCGGTGCGCCCCTGGGGCAGCTGCAGCAGGGCCCGGCAGGTCCCATCCGGCCCCGTCGGCTGGGGATCACTGAGCAGGGTGCCGCGCAGCGTCACGATCAGCGGAGCGCCGCCACCAGCCCCTGGGGCATCGAGCTGCCACACCGGATCCCCAGGGGCCGCCAGGGGCGGCGTGAGCGACACCCACAGGGCCCGCAGCAGCACCAGCGCCACCAGGACCGCCCAGACGATCCGCCGCCGCCTGGGGCGCGACCGCGATGGTGGCACTGGCACGGGCTCTCGCAGCGGGCCTGAGGGCAATCCCATGGCTCCAGCGTTGCCACGGCGGCGTCATGCCCTCTGCCGCCCCCGGGCCAACCCTCAGCTGCCGGGCAGCCGCAGCAGCAGGTCGCACAACCGCTCGCTGGGGAGCTCCCTCTGCAGCAGGGGTTCCACCAGGGCCGCCAGAGGCCGTAGCCGGCAGGGCCAGATCTGGCGCTCGCTGCTGCGCCCCAGCTGGAAACTGCCCAGCAGCAGCACCGCCAGCAGCAGGCGCCGACGCAGGGGTGTCACGCCACGGGCTGCGGGKCCTGGGCCTCCAGCCAGACCTGGCGCCGCTCGGGGCTGAGCAGCGGAAAGCCCAGCGCCGTGCGCTCCGCCAGCCAGGCCTCGGCCACCTGGCGGGCCAGCACACGGATGCGGCCGATCGTGGCGGTGCGCTCGGTCACCGAGATCACGCCGCGGGCCTCCAGCAGGTTGAAGGTGTGGCTGCACTTGAGCACGTAATCCAGCGCCGGGGCCGGCAGGCCCCGCTCCACCAGATCGCCGGCCTCGGCCTCGTAGAGGGCGAACAGCTGCTGCAGCCGCTCGGGGTTGGAGGCCTCGAAGTTGTAGGTGCACTGGCCCTTCTCGAAGGGCAGCCAGATGTCGCCGTAGCTGCGCACGCCGTTCCAGGAGAGATCCCAGATGCTCTCCACGTCCTGCAGATACATGGCCAGACGCTCGAGGCCATAGGTGATCTCGATCGACACCGGCCGGCAGTCGAGCCCGCCGCACTGCTGGAAGTAGGTGAACTGGGTCACCTCCATGCCATCGAGCCACACCTCCCAGCCCACGCCCCAGGCGCCGAGGGTGGGGGATTCCCAGTTGTCCTCCACGAAGCGGATGTCATGGTCGGCGGCGCGGATGCCCAGGGTCTCCAGGGAGGCCAGGTAGGTCTCCTGGATGGCATCGGGCGACGGCTTGATCAGCACCTGGTACTGGAAGTAGTGCTGGGCCCGGTTGGGGTTGTCGCCGTAGCGGCCGTCGGTGGGACGGCGGCAGGGCTCCGGGTAGGCCACGGCCCAGGGCTCGGGCCCGATCGCCCGCAGCACCGTATGGGGACTCATCGTGCCGGCACCCTTCTCGGTGTCGTAGGGCTGCAGGATCAGACAGCCCTGCTCAGCCCAGAAGCGGTTGAGGGTGCTGATGATGTCCTGGAAGTGCATCGGGGCCTGGTACCCGGCCGAGGGGGCCGAGAGGGAAGGGGCTTGGCCAGCGAACCGGCGCCGAACAACGTTGCCATGGCACAGCACCCTCTGGAGGCGGCGCCAGCCCGGGCAGCCATTTGACAAGGGCAGGCCGGAGCTCGACAGTGAATCGACCAGATCTGCCCTGAGCGTTGAAGTTCGTCGTCGGCACCCACCACAAGACCGGCTCGAAATTCTTCAGCAAAGCCCTCAAAACCCTGAAGCGCCTCACGGGCTTACGGCTCTGGCTCGACACCAAGCACAATCAGCGCCAGCTGCGCCTGCCGGAGCAGTGGGATTGCTATTTTTAGAACAACTGCCACTGGCGCCTCAATCTCGACGCGCTTGACTTCAGGGGAATCCACAGCACCCGCCACCCGGCCCGGTTGATTCTCTCCTCGGTGCGCTACCACCTCAGAACGAACGAGCGCTGGACCCATAAGCCGCAGCAGGAATTTTCCGGCCTCACCTATGCCGAAAAACTCAGATCCCTGAACTCACTGGACGACCAGATCTGCTTTGAGATCGAGCATGTGGCCGGCCGCACGATCCGCCGCATGCTGGAGGTGAACGCCGATCCGCGCTTCCTGCATGTGGATCTCGATCGCATCTCCAGCGACCCCGAAATGGACGACCTGAAGACCAGCCACAGCTTCTGCGGCCTGGAACGCTGGTTTCCGCTGGACACCTGGCTGGAGGCCTGTCGGCCCCATTGCCTGTGGGCCATGCAGAGCCTGCCCAGCCATGTGACCTCCAGCCCCGCTGACCTGGCCGAGAGTCTGGAGCTGTTCGGCCCCGGGGCCCGGGCAAGCTTCCGCAGCGCCTTCGGCGATCCGCTGTTCCAGCGGGTGTTCGACTGAGGCCCGAGGCCCGGCGACCCACTCAGGCCTGCAGCTCCAGCAGGCCCATCAATCCAGCCGCCAGGGGCCGGTGATGCACCCGGCGGAAGCCGAGCCGGCGGGCCAGGCGTTCCTGCTCGGCGCCTGTGGGCAAGCGGGCCAGGCTGGGCTCGAGGTAGGCGTAGTGCTCCTCCAGGCCGGCCAGGCTGGCGGCCGGCACCACCAGGCCACGCAGGCAGAGCTTCTGCAGGCCCGCCGTGAGCCGCCCCTGCAGGCCAGCGCCATCCGGGCGGTTGAAATCCAGCACGGCGGCCCGCCCGCCGGGCCGCAGCAGGCGCCGCACCTCCGCCAGCCCCGCGGCGGGATCTGCCAGGTTGCGCAGCCCGTAGGCCATGGCCAAGCCCGCCGCCATCCCGTCCGGCAGACCACTGGCCAGGGCATCACCCTGGCGCCACTCCAGGACCAGCCAGGGGGCGCGGGCGGAACGGCGGGCCGCCAGCTGCAGGGGCGCCGCGGCGGCATCCAGGCCGATCACCCTGCCGGCAGGGCGCACCCTTGAGGCCAGCACCAGGGCCAGATCACCCGTGCCGCAGCAGAGATCGAGCAGGGTCTGCCCCGGACGCGGGCTCAGCCAGGCGATCGCCTGGCGCTTCCACACCCGGTGCAGGCCGAGGCTGAGCAGGTCGTTGAGGAGGTCGTAGCGCGGGGCAATCTGCTCGAACAGGCTCTGCACCTGCTGCGGCTGCCCCGGCTCAAAGCTGCCCATCCCAGGGGAACACCAGTGAATCCGGCAGCATCTCAGGCAGTGACACGGCATCGAGGCTGACGCCACCAGGCGGCGACGACTCCAGACTCAGCACCGGCAGCCGCTGGGGGGCCGTCACCATGATCACCGTCACGGTGGCCAGGCCCACGGCGGCGGAGCACACCATGCAGCCGGCCAGCATCAGGGAGAACTCCTGGCGGTCATTGGCAGCCTGCATCAGCTGCAGCGCCCAGGCCACAAGGGCCACCACGGCCACCAGCATCACCAGCGGCAGCACGGTGGCGTAGGGGGGTGGCAAGGGGTGGAAGAACATCTCTGGCGCTGGCCTGCCGTGGAGGGAAGCAGGAGCGGAACGCCACGCCATCTTCCGTAACCAAAGTAACAAGCCGTTACGTCCCGGCGTGACGATGCGGCAGGGGCCTGATCGGCAGGCCCCTGGCCAGCAGATCGGTCTTGATCGCCTCCACGCTGAGAATGCCGTCGTGGAGCAGGGAGGCCAGCAGGGCCGCCGAGGCGCCGCCGCCGCCTGGCCCGTCCGACAGCGCCGCAGCGATGTGGTTGAGACAGCCGGCCCCGCCGGAGGCGATCACGGGCACCTCCACCGCCTCGGCCACGGCGCGGGTGAGGGGTAGGTCGTAGCCGGCCTGGGTGCCGTCCCCATCCATCGAGGTGAGCAGGATCTCGCCGGCCCCCAGGGCCACCACCCGCCGCGCCCAGGCCAGGGCATCGAGCCCGGTGTTCTCGCGGCCCCCCTTCACGTACACATCCCAGCCCGGCGGCTCGCCGCCGCCGCGGCGGCGAGCATCAATCGCCACCACGATGCACTGCACCCCGAAGCGCTCGGCGCCGCGGCTCACCAGCTCGGGATCGCGCACAGCGGCGGAATTGAGGCTCACCTTGTCGGCGCCGGCCCGCAGCAGGGCCGTGATCCCCTCCACGCTGGCGATGCCGCCGCCCACAGTGAACGGGATCGTCACCGCCTCGGCGGTGCGCTGCACCAGCTCCACCAGGGTGGAGCGGCCCTGGTGGCTGGCGGCGATGTCGAGGAACACGAGCTCATCGGCACCGGCGGCGCTGTAGCGGCAGGCCAGCTCCACGGGGTCGCCGGCATCGCGCAGACCGACGAAATTGATGCCCTTCACCACCCGGCCATCGGCCACGTCGAGGCAGGGAATGATGCGCTTGGCAACCATGGCGGAGGGGCAGGCCGGTGGGTGCGCACCATGCTGGGCCAGTGCAGCCTCAGGGCAGCGGTCCAACGGCTCTTCGCTGTTAAGGTTGCTGGACTTTGACTGTCTCGACGGCGATGGTGCAGGCAGCCCCGATCACGATCGGCTCCAAGGTGCGCGTGCTGCGTGTGCGTGATCGCATCCCCGCCGTTCTGGTCGAGGCCCTCAAGAGTGACCCCACCGGCACGGTGACCGGCTTCCGCACCGTGGATGGCCAGGGCATCGGCCTGGTGGTGGATCTCGGCGCCGGCCAGAGCGCCTGGTTCTTCGACGATGAAGTCACCCTCGCCTGAAACCGGCCTTGACCAACAGCCCAAACCCTGAGGCCCCAAGGGGTTCGGCAGCCCGTCAGCTGCTGGGCATGAAGGGTGCCGGCGGCAGCAGCAGCATCTGGAAGATCAGGCTGCAGCTGATGAAGCCGGTCACCTGGATTCCCCTGATCTGGGGCGTGCTCTGTGGCGCGGCCGCTTCGGGCCAGTTCAGCTGGACCCTGCCGAACGTGGCCGCTTCGATCGCCTGCATGCTGATGAGCGGCCCGCTGCTGGCGGGCTACACCCAGACGATCAACGACTACTACGACCGCGACATCGACGCGATCAACGAGCCCTACCGGCCCATTCCCTCCGGCGCCATTCCCCTGCCCCAGGTGAAGCTTCAGATCTGGGTGCTGCTGCTGGCAGGCCTGGCTGTGGCCTGGGGGCTGGACCGCTGGGCTGGCCACACCACGCCGGTGCTGCTGCTGCTGGCCCTGGGGGGCTCCTTCGTGAGCTTCATCTATTCAGCCCCGCCCCTGAAGCTCAAGCAGAACGGCTGGCTTGGCAACTACGCTCTGGGCGCCAGCTACATCGCCCTGCCCTGGTGGGCCGGACAGGCCCTGTTCGGCCACCTCACCTGGACCACCGCCCTGCTCACCCTGGCCTACTCCCTGGCAGGCCTCGGCATTGCCGTGGTGAACGACTTCAAGAGTGTGGAGGGCGACCGGGCCCTCGGGCTGCAATCCCTGCCTGTGGTGTTCGGCATCACCGGCGCGAGCTGGATCAGCGCCGCCATGATTGATGTATTCCAGCTGGCCATGGTGGCGGTGCTGATCGCCATCGGCCAGCACTTCGCCGCCGTGCTGCTGGTGTTGCTGATCGTGCCCCAGATCACCTTTCAGGATGTGTGGCTGCTGCGCGATCCGGTGGCGTTCGATGTGAAGTATCAGGCCAGCGCCCAGCCTTTCCTGGTGCTGGGCATGTTGGTCACAGCCCTGGCCATCGGCCACAGCGCCCTGGTGGCATGAGGTGAGCACCGCCGTTCCTGCCAAAGCGCGCCAGCCCCGCCGTAGGGGAGGCAGCAAGCGCAACCTGGTGATCATCGCCGCAGTGGCCACCACCCTCGGTGCTGGGGTGGCCGTGGGCCAGGCGGCGCTGGTGGCCAGCTTCGACAGCCTGCTGCCGGATGCCCGCGGCATCAACCACTTCAACCGGCCCGGCACCCTCACCATCCTCGCGGCCGATGGCCAGGTGGTGCACAAGGTGGGCCCGGTGTCGCGGGAGAAGCTCTCCGCCAGCTCGATCCCGCCCCTGGTGGAGCAGGCCTTCGTGGCGGCGGAAGACCGTCGCTTCTACCAGCACGACGGCATCGACCCCACCGGCATCGCCCGGGCCATGCTGCGCAACATCTCGCGCGGCTCGGTGGAGGAGGGAGCCAGCACGATCACCCAGCAGCTGGCCCGCACCGTGTTCCTCAGCCAGGACCGCACCATCGCCCGCAAGCTGAAGGAAGCGGCCCTGGCCAGCAAGCTCGAGCGCCAGCTCAGCAAACGCCAGATCCTCACCGAGTATCTGAATCTGGTGTATCTGGGCTCCAGCGCCTACGGGGTGGCGGATGCGGCCTGGATCTACTTCTCCAAGGCTCCCAGCGACCTCAACCTGGCGGAGGCCGCCCTGATCGCCGGGCTGCCCCCCGCCCCCTCGGTGTACTCGCCGCTGGTGAACCCCGATCTGGCCCTGCAACGCCGGGCGATCGTGCTGCGCCGCATGCGCGAGGAGGGCTACATCACCCTGGCCCAGCAGATGGAGGCCGAGGGCTCACCCCTGGCCCTCAAACCGGCCGACCCCAAATACTGGGTGAGCCAGGCCCCCTTTTTCAGCACCTGGGTGGAACAGGAGCTCACCGAGGTGCTCACCCCCGAGCAACTGGAGGTGGGCGGGGTTACGGTGCGCAGCAGCGTCAATCTCGACTGGCAGGAACAGGCCCAGAAGGCGATCACAGCGTCCACCCCCGGCCGCCTGGAGGGGGCCCTGGTGGCCATGGAGCCCGGCACCGGGCTGGTGCGGGCCATGGTGGGCGGCCGCGACTACGAACAGAGCCAGTTCAACCGGGCCACCCAGGCCCTGCGCTCCACCGGCTCCACGTTCAAGTTGTTCGTGTATCTCACAGCCCTCAAGGAGGGCATGCGACCGGAGCGCACGGTGGTGGACCGCAGGCGCTGTTTTGCCGGCTATTGCCCCAAGAACTTCAGCAAGGGCTTCCTGGGCAAGATCTCGATGGTGCGTGCCTTCCAGAACTCGGTGAACACCGTGGCGGTGGGGCTGCTGCAGGAGGTGGGCTTCGACAAGGTGATCGCCACGGCCCGCAGCCTGGGCATCATCCAGCCCCTGGGCAAGTTCTATCCCCTTGCTCTGGGCGCGGAGGAGGACACGGTGCTCGACATGACCGCCGCCTACGCCGCCATCAACAACCGGGGCGTGTTTGTGAAGCCCACCCCATTCGAGGAGATCCTCGGCCCCGATGGCGAACTGCTCTGGAGCCGCCGCACCGACGGGGACCCCGGCCGCAGGGCCGTGGACAGCACGATCGCAGATGCGATGACCTGGATGCTGCAGCAGGTGGTGCGCGGTGGCACTGGCGGCCCCGCCTCCCTCGGCCGGCACCCCGTGGCCGGCAAGACCGGAACCTCGGAAGGGGGCCGCGACCTCTGGTTCATCGGCTCGATCCCCCAGCTCACCACCGGCGTGTGGCTCGGCTACGACAACAGCCGCGAGACCAAGAGCACCAGCGTGGTGGCCGCCTATGCCTGGCGGCGCTTCATGGGCGCGATCACCAAAGACCTGCCGGTGCAGGCGCAGCCACCGGGGCTGGTGC
>NZ_JADEWP010000112.1:0-8428 GCF_015207535.1 Cyanobium sp. LEGE 06143
CTCCAGGCGTCGGCCGGCCCCGGCATCGGCCCCCTCCCCGCAGCCTCGCGATGGCCCCGTCCAGCGTCAACGCCACAGCGATCCAGGAGATTCTCAACGAGGCCCACGCCCGCTTCTCAGACCTGAAGGATGGCCAGCCGGCCCGCTACATCCCGGAGCTGGCCAAGGCCAACCCCGACCATTTCGGCATTGCCCTGGCCACCACCAGCGGCCATGTGTACAGCGTCGGAGACGCCGCTGAGTGCTTCACGATTCAGTCGATCTCCAAACCGTTCACCTACGCCCTGGCCCTGAAACTGCTGCCGGCGGGCCAGCTGCTGCAGACGGTGGGGGTGGAGCCCTCGGGGGATGCCTTCAACGCCATCAGCCTGGATGGGGCGTCAGGCCGGCCGCGCAACCCGATGATCAATGCCGGCGCGATCGCCACCACGGCCCAGGTGATGGCCCAGGCCCCGGACCATGCCGCGGCCCTGCTGCTCGACTTCTATTCCAGCCTGGCTGGCCGGCCCCTGACGGTGGATGAGGCCGTGTTCCGCTCCGAGCGGGACAGCGGCCACCGCAACCGCGCCATCGGCCACCTGCTGCGCCAGTTCGGGATCATCGGCAGCGACCCTGAGCCCAGCCTGCAGCTCTATTTTCGGCAGTGCGCCGTGTCGGTGAGCTGCCTCGATCTGGCCAGCATGGCCGCCACCCTCGCCTGCCAGGGCCGCCATCCCCGCACCGGCGTCAGCGTGATCGAGCCGCAGACCACCACCAACGTGCTGGCCGTGATGGGCAGCTGCGGCATGTACAACTACGCCGGCCAGTGGCTGCACGATGTGGGCATGCCGGCCAAGAGCGGCGTGGCCGGCGGCCTGCTGGCCGTGGTGCCCGGCCGTCTTGGGCTGGCGGTGTACTCCCCGCCCCTGGACAGTCTGGGCAACTCCGTTCGGGGCGTTGCGGTGTGTGAGTGGTTGTCTCGGCAGCTGGATCTGCACCTGTTCAACCAGCCAGCCCCGGCGGGGCGCTGCCTGCGCTCCAGCAGCGACGGCTGCCGGCGCCATTCGCGCCGCTGGCGCCAGCAGGGGGAGCGCGACTGGCTCGATCGCCAGGGCGCCCGGCTGAAGCTGCTGGAGGTGCAGGGGGTGCTCGATTTCGCCGCCGGCGAGGAGCTGCTGGCGGAGATCGACCGCCAGGCCAAGGCGGGGTCCGTGCTGGTGCTCGACCTGACCAGGGTCAGCAGCCTGCCCGCCGTGGGCGCCAGGTTGATGCGGCAGCAGCTCGGCAGCCTCGGCCCCCGGCACAGCACCGTGTTGCTCTGCATGGGCAGGCACGGGGAGGCGCTGTGGCAGGAAGGGCTGGACGTGCCGACGCCAATCCCCTGGCTGCAGACCTTCAGCAGCCTGGATGAGGCCTTGGAGCACGCCGAGGAGATGCTGCTGGCGGAGCGGCCCGCCCCGGCCGCTCCGCCCCTGGAGCAGCGGCCGGGGCTGCTGGAGCGCTTGCCACAAGCGAGTCGCAAGGTGCTCGAGCCCCTGCTGCAGCGGCGGAGGTTCCAGGCCGGAGAGCTGGCCTGCCGTGGCGGGGGCCCCGGCAGCGATCTGTTTCTGATCGAATCGGGCCGCTTCAGCGTGCTGAACGCCGTGGGCTCCGACGGGCGCCAGGATCGTCTCGCCAGCTTCGGCGCCGGCTGCTGGTTCGGGGAAGTGGCCTTCCTGGGCAGCGGCGAGGGCAGTGCCGATGTGCTGGCCGAGGCCCCCGGAAGCTGCCTGGTGCTGGGCCGCGCGGGCCTCGAGCAGCTGGAGCTGCAGCATCCCGTCGTGCTGATCCAGCTGATGCGGTTGCTCCACGGCGAGCTGGCCTGCAAGCTCGAGCGCACCAACCAGGAGCTGGTGCTGCTGGAGGAGGGCTGAAGCCGGCCCCGGCCGCCAAGGGTTGGGGGCGGCCCCGGCCGCCATGCGGGAAAATGGCGTGATGACGGCAACCCACTCCCTCCAACTGGCGCCACCAGCTGCCCAGAGCCCCGCGGGGCCGGGCCCGGGCAGCTACTGGATCACCACCTTCGGCTGCCAGATGAACAAGGCGGATTCCGAGCGCATGGCCGGAATCCTCGAGACCCTGGGCTACCGCCAGGCCAGCGCCGAGCTCAGCGCCGATCTGGTGCTCTACAACACCTGCACGATCCGCGACAACGCCGAACAGAAGGTGTACAGCTACCTGGGCCGCCAGGCCCAGCGCAAGCGCCTCAACCCCCACCTCACCCTGGTGGTGGCGGGCTGTGTGGCTCAGCAGGAGGGTGAGGCGCTGCTGCGGCGGGTGCCGGAGCTGGATCTGGTGATGGGCCCCCAGCACGCCAACCGGCTCGCCACCCTGCTGGCCCAGGTGGAGCAGGGCCAGCAGGTGGTGGCCACCGGCGAGCACCACATCCTTGAGGACATCACCACCGCCCGCCGCGACAGCGCCGTGTGCGCCTGGGTGAACGTGATCTACGGCTGCAACGAACGCTGCACCTACTGCGTGGTGCCCTCGGTGCGCGGCCAGGAGCAGAGCCGCCGGCCCGAGGCCATCCGCCTGGAGATGGAGGGGCTGGCGGCGCGGGGCTTCCGCGAGATCACCCTGCTCGGGCAGAACATCGATGCCTATGGCCGCGACCTGCCCGGCATCACCCCCGAGGGCCGCCGCCAGCACACCCTCACCGACCTGCTGCACCACGTCCACGACGTGGAGGGCCTGGAGCGGATCCGCTTTGCCACCAGCCACCCCCGCTACTTCACCGAGCGGCTGATCGATGCCTGCGCCGCCCTGCCGAAGGTGTGTGAGTATTTCCATATCCCCTTCCAGAGCGGCGATGACGCCGTGCTCAAGGCGATGGCCCGGGGCTACACGGTGGAGCGCTACCGCCGCATCCTCAGCCGCATCCGTGAGCGCATGCCCGATGCGGCGATCAGCGCCGATGTGATCGTGGCGTTTCCAGGCGAATCCGAGGCCCAGTTCCGCCGCACCCTGGCCCTGATCGAGGAGATCGGCTTCGATCAGGTGAACACCGCCGCCTACTCGCCACGCCCCAACACCCCTGCCGCTGACTGGCCTGATCAGCTCAGCGAGACCGTGAAGGTGGAGCGGCTGCAGGAGCTCAATGCCCTGGTGGAACGCACGGCACGGCGGCGCAGCGCCCGCTATCAGGGCCGCCTCGAGCAGGTGCTGGTGGAGGGCCCCAACCCCCGCCAGGCCAGCCAGTGGATGGGCCGCACCCGCACCAACCGGCTCACCTTCTTCAGCGCTCACCAGCCGGCCGGGGCCGGCCCTGGCTCAGGGGCTCCGGCCGTGCAGGCCGGCGATCTGGTGAACGTGCGCATCGAGGAGGTGCGGGCCTTCTCGCTGAGCGGCACACTGGCCTGAGTTACAGCCCGGGATGGCTGCCCGCCGCGATGACCCCTGCCCCAAGCCAAGGCCGGATCCATGTGGGCCTGATCTTCGGCGGGGCTTCCGGCGAGCACGCCGTCTCCATCCGCTCGGCCGCCACGGTGGCCGCCGCCCTGCGGGCTGAAGCCAATGCCGCTCGCTACGCCCTGAGCTGTTTCTACATCGACCAGCGCGGCCGCTGGTGGGGTCCGGAACTGGCCGACCAGGTGCTGGCCCAGGGCACTCCGGCGAACGCGACCCAGCTCGCTCCCGGCACGGAACGCTCCGGCTTCCAGGGCTTTCCCGATGCAGCCCTGGCGGTGCAGGTGTGGTTCCCGGTGCTGCACGGCCCCAACGGCGAGGACGGCACGATCCAGGGCTTGTTCGCCCTCATGCAGGTGCCGTTCGTGGGCTCCGGGGTGCTCGGTTCGGCCGTGGGCATGGACAAGCTGGCCATGAAGGCCGCCTTTGCCGCCTCAGGACTTCCTCAGGTGCCCTATGCCGCCGTGAGCGCCGCCGAAGTCCAGAGCGATGCCGAGGCCGTGCTGGATCGGCTGGAGGCCCAGCTCAGTTACCCCTGCTTCGTGAAGCCCGCCAACCTGGGCTCCTCCGTGGGCATCAGCAAGGCCAGGGATCGGCCCTCGCTGCTTGAGGGCCTGCGCGATGCCGCCGACCTCGATCCGCGGGTGGTGGTGGAGCAGGGCGTCACCGCCCGGGAGCTGGAGTGCGCCGTGCGCGGCGGCGGCCCCAGGCCCTTCAGTGCCTCGGTGCTGGGGGAAATCCGCTTCGACGCCGACTGGTACGACTACGAGACCAAGTACAGCGATGGCAGGAGCCGCACCCTGATCCCCGCACCGGTGCCGGAGGCGGTGGCGGAGCGGGCCCGCAGCATGGCTGTGCAGGCCTGCGAGGCCCTGAACGCCTCGGGGCTGGCCCGGGTCGATTTCTTCTACGCCGAGGGCGAGGCGGGGAGCAAGGCTGAGGGCGAGGCGGGGAGCGAGACGGCGGGTGGCGGCCTCTGGCTCAATGAAATCAACACCCTGCCTGGCTTCACCAGCCTCAGCATGTACCCGATGCTGTGGCAGGCCACGGGCGTCGACCTGGACACCCTGGTGGATGAACTGATCCAGGCCGCTCTGGAGTGGCCTTCCCCTGCCGACCCGGCCCCAGCACGCTTCAAAGGAGTCTCCCCATGATTCACGGCTTGCTCTGGCTGCCACTGCTGCTCGTCTTCGTGCTGCTCACGTCCCTGGGCTGGCTGGAGCGGCGGCGGCAACAGCTGTTCCGGGACTGGGCCGAGGGGTCCGAACTGGCGAAGCTCGACGGCTGCGGTGCCGCCCGGCTGGTGGACGGAGTGCTGAGCTGGAGCACCTTCGATGCCGGCGCCCTGGTGGAGCAGGACTCCTTCAGCATCAAGCAACTGGAGCTGGTGGAACTGCTGGCGCTCGGATCGGGCGAGGCGCCCCTCACCGAGGAATCCCAGGGGGCCTGCCGGCTGCGCCTGGTGGGGGGCGGCGCCCAGAAGGATCTCCCCTTCGCCGATGCCGAGCGAGCCCGGCGCTGGATGGATGAACTGATGGCCAGTTCCCGCTGCGAGCTGTGAGTCCGTCCAGGCCCCTTCCCCCAGGAGCTGAGCGCAGACGCCAGCTGCGCCTAGAGCGCCGCCGCGAGTGGCTGCGCAACGGCTGGCGGCTGCTGGTGCTGCTCGGCCTCGCCGGCGGCCTGGGCTACACCCTGCTGCGCCAGGGCTGGACCCTCAGCGACCCGCAGCAGGTGGAGGTGCTGGGCAGCAAGCAGGTGGGCACCGAGCAGGTGATCGAGGCTGCGGGGCTGACCTTCCCCCAGACCCTGCTCAGCCTGGAGCCCAGCCAGGTCGCCGCCTCTCTCGCCGAGGCCCTGCCCGTGGAGGAGGTGCGGGTGACGCGGCTGATGGCACCGCCACGGCTGCAGGTGCAGCTCACCGACCGCCAGGCCGTGGCCCGCGCCCGGCGGCGCACCGCCCAGGGCAACGAGACCGGCTTCGTGGATCGCTCCGGCTACTGGATGAACAGCCGCCAGGGGGCGCTGATGGCCGATGCCGCGGCTTCGGGCCTGCTGGTGAGCGGCTGGCAGTCGCGGCTTCGGCCGGTGCTGGCTGAGGTTCTGGAGCGCCGCGACGGCCTGGGCAGCGATCTGCTGGAGATCCGTTTTGCTCCTGATGGAGGCCTGTGGCTGCGAAGCGCCAGCCTGGGGCTGGTGCGCCTGGGGCCAGCCGACGCCCAGCTCCCCCGCCGCCTGGAGGTGCTGGCTCACCTCGTCAAGACCCTCCCAGCGCAGCTCAAGGGCAAACCACTCAGAACTCTCGACCTCACTGATCCGGAACAGCCCGAGCTCGCCCTCAAGAAAGCGCCGACAGCCAAGCCCGCTTCCCCTTGAGCCTCTGCTCAGCACCGGTTGATCGGGCCTTCAACCGGCTTGGCCACGACACGGGCTCACCGATGTCTGTCGGCAAAAGAGCAAAGGGTCGCCACCGAACAAAGTCATGGTGGCCACTTGCGGACATAATGCGCCCAGCTCACCGGCATTCCAGCCCCATGGCGCAAGACGACGGCCCCAATTCCGTGCCGCCGATCCAAACGGGTGATTCGATTACTCTGCCTGCGAGCCCGACGGCCAATGGTGCCCTCGCCAACCGCGACGCGATGACCCATACCCCGACCCATGCCGCCGGCATTGTTCCCAGCCAGACGGCCCGGATCGAGGTGATCGGTGTAGGTGGTGGCGGCAGCAACGCCGTGAATCGGATGATTGCCTCTGAGCTGCACGGGCTGGGCTACAGGGTGCTGAACACCGATGCCCAGGCGCTGCTGCAGTCGGCGGCCCAGAAGCGCACTCAGCTGGGGCAGAAGCTCACCCGTGGTCTCGGTGCCGGTGGCAACCCGGTGATCGGCCAGAAGGCCGCGGAGGAATCCAGGGCTGAACTGCAGGAGTCGCTCCAGGGTGCCGATCTCATCTTCATTGCCGCCGGCATGGGCGGCGGCACCGGCACGGGCGCGGCGCCGATCCTGGCGGAAGTGGCCAAGGAGGTGGGGGCGCTCACCGTGGGCATCGTCACCAAGCCGTTCGGATTCGAGGGCCGCAAGCGGATGCGCCAGGCCGAGGAGGGCATTGCCCGGCTGGCCGAGCATGTCGATACCCTGATCGTGATCCCCAATGACCGCCTGCGGGACGAGATCGCCGGCGCTCCCCTCAATGAGGCCTTCCGCGCCGCCGATGACGTGCTGCGCATGGGCGTGAAGGGCATCAGCGACATCATCACCAAACCTGGCCTGGTGAACGTGGACTTCGCTGACGTGCGCTCGGTGATGGCCGATGCCGGCACCGCCCTGCTGGGCATCGGCGTGGGCTCGGGTCGCAGCCGCGCCAGCGAGGCGGCCCAGGCCGCCATGAGCAGCCCGCTGCTGGAGTCGGCCCGCATCGATGGCGCCAAGGGCTGCGTGATCAACATCAGCGGCGGCATCGACATGACCCTGGAGGACATGACCACGGCCTCGGAGGTGATCTATGACGTGGTCGACCCCGACGCCAACATCATCGTGGGCGCCGTGGTGGACGAGCGGCTGGAGGGCGAGATCCATGTGACGGTGATCGCCACCGGCTTCGCAGGTGGCACCACCTACCGCCCCGAACGACCGGCGGTGAGCTTCGCCACCAGCCCGCCGTTCACCCCCACTCCCACACCCGAAGAGCGCGGCGCCAAGATCCCGCCGTTCCTGCTGAACCGCCAGACGCGGCCGGGTGATCAGGAGAGCTGAGGGCTACCGCCGCCATCGCTTAGCAGCTCCAACAGAGAGCCCAATCAGACGTGAGTGGTGAACTCCGCCGGCCGATCCATTCATGGCCGCGCTGGCGGTGCGGCACGGCTGCGGATGGGCAGCCCGGAGGGGGTGACCCGGATTCCACGCCTGCCCTGAGCATCCCGTGTGGCTGCTGCCTTCCGGTCCTGACCAGGTTTGGGCGTCTGGGCCGCGTGGGTCCGAGTCGTGTGGATGCTAGCAATGGCCCCCTCCCTCTCGCCCTGCGCCCCGTGCCCGTGCGCCCCGCCGATCTGGCCCGTCGCAAACAGGCGGGCCTGCCGATCACCGTGCTCACCGCCTGGGATGCCCTCTCCGGTGCCCTCGTGGCCGAAGCGGGGGCCGATGCGGTGCTGGTGGGCGATTCGCTCGCCATGGTGGTGCTGGGCCACCCCACCACCCTGCCGGTGACCCTCGACGAGATGCTGCATCACTGCCGCGCCACGGCGCGCGGCATCGCCAGTGCCTGCGCGGCGGGCCATGAACCCCTGCTGATCTGCGATCTGCCTTTCCTCAGCTATCAGTGTCATCCCGATGACGCCGTGGCGGCCGCCGGCCGGGTGCTGAAGGAGAGCCCCGCAGCGGCGGTGAAGCTGGAGGGTGCTGAACCCGAAACCCTGGCGGTGATCGACCGCCTGGTGCGCAGCGGCATTCCGGTGATGGGCCATGTGGGGCTGACGCCCCAGTCCGTGCACCGCACGGGCTACCGGCGCCAGGCCACCGATGCCGCCAGCCGTGAACGGCTGCGGACCGCGGCCCGCGCCCTGGAGCAGGCCGGCTGCTTCGCCCTGGTGGTGGAGCATGTGCCGGCGGAGGCCGCCACAGAACTCAGCCACACGCTCACCATCCCCGTGATCGGCATCGGTGCCGGCGACAGCTGTGACGGACAGGTGCGGGTGACCGCCGACCTGCTCGGGCTCACCGGCAGCCAACCGCCCTTCAGCCCGCCGCTGCTGCAGGGTCGCTCCCTGGCGCTGGAGGCGCTGCGCCTGTGGCTTGCAGCCCAGAGTCGTCCATCCAGCACCACAGCTCCCGCAGCACCGCATTGCTGAGGGCCAGGCCCTGGGGATCACTCAACCGCCAGCGCTCCCCTTCCAGCAGCAGCAGCTCCCGGGCCAGCCAGGGCTGCAGCCGTTGCCTGAGCTGGCCCAGCTCGGCCCTGATCCTCTGTTCCTGCCAGCCCTCAGCCCGCAGCAGCTGGGCAGGCCGCACCC
>NZ_JADEWP010000113.1:0-8353 GCF_015207535.1 Cyanobium sp. LEGE 06143
GGCCAGATGAACCGGGTGGGGTCGGCCCGGCTCGCCCTGGAGGCCGCCGGGGAGCGGGTGCGCGGGGCCGTGCTGGCCAGTGACGGCTTCTTCCCCTTCGACGACACGGTGCGGCTGGCGGCCGGCCTGGGCATCCGCGCGGTGATCCAGCCAGGCGGCAGCGTGCGGGACAAGGACTCGATCAGAGCCTGCGATGAGCTGGGGCTGGCGATGCTGCTCACCGGCCGACGCCACTTCCTGCACTGAGCCCCAGGCTGGGCTGGACAGCGAGGGGGCGGGGCTCAGTTGTAGTTTCGCTGCATCGTCTCCGCCCCGGCCACGCCATGCCTGAGTCGCTCGCCTACGGCCTCAACTTCCTGCATCCGCTGATGATGTGGAGCCTGCTCGGGCTGTCCGGCTACGGGCTGTTCCTGGGCATCAAGGCCAAAAAACTGCGCACGGCACCCGATGCCGAAACCCGCAAGCTGCTGATCAAGGGCCAGTACGCCAAGCGCCATTTCCAGGTGGGCAGTGTGCTGCTGGCCCTGGTGGTGATCGGCTGCTTCGGCGGCATGGCCGTCACCTACCTCAACAACGGCAAGCTGTTCGTGGGCCCGCACCTGCTGGTGGGGATCGGCATGACCTCGATGGTGGCCCTGGCCGCCTCGCTCACTCCCTTGATGCAGCAGGGCAACCTGATCGCCCGCAAGGCCCACGTGGGGCTGAACATGCTGATGGTCACGCTGTTTCTGTGGCAGGCGGTGAGCGGGATGCAGATTCTCAACAAGATCTGGGAGAACCGCCCAGCCTGAGCTGGCCGTTCAGAACTGCGCCCGCCGCCTGGGGGGACGCTCCAGGCCGTGGCTGTTGTGGAAGTCGTCCTGCACCTTCCAGGTGAGCTTGCGGGACACCTGGCGCACGATCTGGCGCAGCAGCCGCTCGCCACTGCTCTGCACCAGGCCATCCGGCAGCAGCGTGATCACCCCGGGCAGACGGATCCAGACGCTGAGGGCCAGATCCCAGCGCACCAGAGTGAGGGGTGCCTCCAGCTCGGCAGTGTTGTCGAGCCGCAGGGACGCCTGGAAGTCCACGTCGTAGAGACCTTCCAGGCCGGTGTCCCCCGCCGGGATGGGCACCGTGAGAATCCGGTAGACCCCCTCACTCTGGGGCAGCAGCTCCAGGGCGATGGTGGGCTCCACCTCGAAGCCGAAGTTGCCGAAGCGCCCCAGGGTGAGGCTGTAGCCATTGGCGCCGAGGGGCTCCACGGCCATCGGCGCGGCGCAGCGGCTGAACCAGCCCTCGTGGCGATCCAGATAGTGGGCCACCGCCTCCGTGGGGGCCCGCATCTCCATGAGATCGGCGAAGCTGCTCTGGTACAGGCGCACCCGGGAGTCGTCAGACTGGCGCAGCGGCGGAATGTCGTCCCGCTGGGCCGACCCGAGTGGCGCTGTCGACAGGGGGGTGGACGACAACAGCGACGGACGCAACGACAGGTTCAACCGGAACCGGCTTGGCGGACCCAGGTCACGAGCGCATGGCTCCAGCCCAGGGATCGCTGTGCTCTCAGTTCCACAGGAACCAATCTAGAGGCCCAGCCTCAGGCCTCGCTCAGCTCGATCAGCCGCTCGATCACCGCCTCCACGATGCGATCCGGGGTGGAGGCCCCGGAGGTGATCCCCACCCGGATCGGTCCCTCCGGCAGGAAGGGCGACTCCTCGGTGAGCTCACCGCCAAGGGGCATGTGCTCGATGCGGTTGCCCGGACCGATGCGTTCGGGGGTGTCGATGTGGAAGGAGCGGATGCCGCGGCTCACGGCGATCTCCTGCAGGTGGGTGGTGTTGGAGGAGTTGTAGCCTCCGATCACCACCATCAGGTCGAGGGGCTCATCCACCAGGGCGAACATGGCGTCCTGGCGCTCCTGGGTGGCATCGCAGATCGTGTTGAAGGCCAGGAAGTGCTCGTTGAGCTCGGCGGGACCATGGCGCTGCAGCATCGTGCGCTCCACCAGCCGGCCGATCTCCTCGGTTTCGCTCTTGAGCATGGTGGTCTGGTTGGCCACCCCGACCCGGATCAGGTCACGGTCGGGATCGAAGCCCGGTGAGCAGGCCTTGGCGAAGCGGGCCATGAAGGCCTCCCGGGCGGCGGTCCGCTGCTCGGCGCTGAGGTTCTGGTTGCCGAGCAGCACGTAGTCGCACACCAGCTGGGCCTCGGCCAGGTCGAGCACCACCAGGTAGGTGCCGGCAAAGGAGCTGGTGGCCAGCGTTTCCTCGTGCTTCACCTTGCCGTGGATGATCGAGGTGAAGGCATGCTTCTTGTGCTTCTCCACGGTGTTCCACACCTTCGACACCCACGGGCAGGTGGTGTCCACGATGTGGCAGCCGCGCTCATTGAGCAGCTGCATCTCCTGCACCGTGGCGCCGAAGGCGGGCAGGATCACCACGTCGCCGCTGGCCACGTCGGAGAAGTCCTTCACACCCCCCTCCACGGCGATGAACTGCACGTTCATCTCGCGCAGATGGTCATTCACCGAGGGGTTGTGGATGATCTCGTTGGTGATCCAGATCCGCTCACTGGGGTAGTGGCGGCGGGTCTCGTAGGCCATGGCCACGGCGCGCTCCACACCCCAGCAGAAGCCGAAGGCCTCGGCCAGGCGCACATTCAGCCGACCGCGCTGCAGCGCGTAGCCGTTGCCCCGCAGCTTGGCCACCAGATCGCTCTGGTAGGCCTGCTCGAGGCTGCCGGCCACCTCTTCGCCCAGGCCGAAGCCGCGGCGGTTGTAGCGCTCGGAATGGTGCAGGGATCGCTTGAAAGCACGGGTATCCACGGCGGCCCACAGCAGTGGCCGAACTCTATGGGCCTTCGCGCAGGGTTGCCGAATTGCCGCAGCAGGGCCGCAGACACGGCTGTCAGCCCGGCTGGCGCGGCTCCACCTGCGCCACTCCCTGCCAGTGGACGCCGCTGGCCGTGAAGCGGAACACGCAGGGCAGCACCTCCACGCCCGCCGCCAGGGCGGCCCGAAACAGCTCTCCGTAGCGAGGATCGGCGGAATCCCCGGGGGCAAAGCGTTCCACGTCGCCCCGGCTCAGGCAGGGCAGCAGCACCGCCCTGGCCCCGGGCAGCAGGGCCGCGAGCTCCACCAGGTGCTTCTGCCCCCGCTCGGTCACCGTGTCCGGAAAGAGAGCCAGCCGGCCCTGGGTCCAGGTGGTGTTCTTCACCTCCACGTAGATGGGGCGCGGATCGGCGGCCCCTGCCGCTGGCGTCAGCAGCAGGTCGATGCGGCTGCGGCGGTTCTGCCCGTAGGGCACCTCGGCCCTGATGGCGCCGATCGGGCCCAGCTGGGGCTCCAGGCAGCCCGCCTCGATCGCCGCCCGCACCAGCCGGTTGGGCAGGGCCGTGTTGATGCCCACCCAGACCGGCTGGCCATCGGCGCCCTCCACCTCGGCCTGCTCCCAGGTCCAGGCCAGTTTGCGGCTGGGTGAGGGGGCGTGCCGCAGCAGCACCCGCCCGCCGGGCTGCAGCACCCCGGTCATGGGCCCGGTGTTGGGGCAGTGGGCCGTCACCACGCTGCCGTCCTGCAGCTGCACGTCTGCCAGGAAACGCTTGTAGCGCTTGAGCAGCACCCCCTCCACCAGGGGGCCCAGCTCCAGGATCAGCGGGGCCATGGCGCAGCAGCCGGGGCGGCGAAGGGACGCCCGCCATACTGCCGCTCAAGCCAACGGGCCCAGGGGCCCGGATCCATGCCCCAGTCCCTGCGTCGCATTGCCCTGATCGTGGCCGCTGCCACGGCGATCAGCAAGGTGGCCGGCCTGGTGCGCCAGCAGGTGATCGCTGCCTCCTTCGGGGTGGGCATGGCCTACGACGCCTACAACTACGCCTATGTGCTGCCGGGCTTCCTGCTGATCCTGCTGGGCGGCATCAACGGTCCGTTCCACAGCGCCATGGTGAGTGTGCTGGCGCGGCGGCCGCGGCAGGAGGGGGCCCACGTGCTCGCGGCGATGAACACCCTGGTGGGGGCGGGCCTGCTGGTGGTGACCGTGCTGCTGCTGGTGGCGGCTGGCCCGCTGATCAGCCTGGTGGGGCCGGGCCTCGATGCCGAGCGCCACGCCATCGCTGTGGTGGAGCTGCGCTGGATGGCGCCGATGGCCCTGTTCGCCGGCCTGATCGGCCTCGGCTTCGGGGCGCTCAACGCGGCCGATGAGTTCTGGCTGCCGTCAGTGAGCCCGCTGCTCTCGAGCGTGGCGGTGATCGCCGGCCTGGGGCTGCTCTGGTGGCAGCTGGGACCGGCCATCACCCTGCCGGAAAACGCCCTGATCGGCGGCGTGGTGCTGGCGGGCAGCACCACCCTGGGAGCCGTGCTGCAGTGGCTGATCCAGCTGCCGGCGCTGGCGCGCCAGGGGCTGCACCGCTTCCGGCTGGTGTGGGACTGGAAGGATCCCGGCGTGCGCGAGGTGATGCAGGTGATGGGCCCGGCCACCCTCTCCTCCGGCATGTTGCAGATCAATGTGTTCGTGTCGCTGTTCTTCGCCTCGGGAATTCCGGCGGCGGCGGCGGGGCTGGGCTACGCCAACCTGCTGGTGCAGACCCCCCTGGGGCTGATCTCCAACGCCCTGCTGGTGCCGCTGCTGCCGGTCTATGCCCGGCTCACCGCTCCCGAGGACCGCCCCGAGCTGGTGGCGCGCATCCGCCAGGGCCTGATGCTCTCCAATGCCTCGATGCTGCCGCTCGGGGCCCTGATGACCGCCCTGGCGGTGCCGATCGTGGCGCTCGTCTACGAGCGGGGAGCCTTCGATGCCGGTGCGGCCACGCTGGTGGGCCAGCTGCTGATGGCCTACGGCATCGGCATGCCGGCCTACCTGGCCCGCGATGTGCTCGTGAGGGTGTTCTATGCCCTCGGCGACGGCGTCACCCCTTTCCGCTGGTCGCTGGCGGGGATCGGGCTCAATGCCATCTTCTGCTGGACCTTTGTGGGAGGCCCTGTCCCCGGGGGCGGCCAGTTGCTGCCGGGGCTCTATGCCGGTGCCGCCGGGCTGGTGCTGGCCACCGTGGCGGTGAACCTGATCACCTGCGCTGCCCTGCTGCTGGCCTTGCAGCTGCGGCTCAACGGCCTGCCGCTATGGCGCTGGGGGCGCGACACCGCCCTGCTGCTGGCCGCCGCCGTGGCCGGAGCCGCGGCGGCGCGGGCCCTGGCGCTGCTGGTGGGCTGGCCCGACAGCCTGATCGGCAGGGCCCTGCAGGTGGCTCTCAGCAGCGGACTGGGAATGCTGGTGTACGCCACCCTCTCCCACTGGGCCAGGGTGCCTGAGGCCCAGCAGGTGGTGAGCCAGCTGAGCCGCCGCCTGGCCTGGCCCGGCCGTCGCTGACAGGCCTGGCCAGGCCAGGGCCTGAATCAGGGCCTGGGCCCCACCTGACGCTCCTCGCGCACCTGCAGTGGCAGCTCCAGATGGGAGCGGCCCAGCAACTGGGGGCCCTGCACCGACACGATGCGGGCCTCGATGCCGAAGTCGCGGAAGGCGGTTTCCAGCTCCTGGATCAGGGCCTTCTCGACCTGGGCCTCCGCATCCACCACCTTGCCGATCAGGCGGCTGCCGAGCTTGCCGATCCGTTTGCCGACGACATCGCGGGCATTGGTGACCTCAATCAGCAGCACGGCCCAAGGGCATGGGGCGCAACCTTATCGGCCTTCACCACAAAATCGGTCGACTCGGCAACAACAAGCGCTCAGTGGCAGAAGGGTTCGATCACGTCTTCCAGATCCCGCAGCTGCCCGGGAGGCACCAGCCGGGCCAGGGGCAGGCGGGTGCTGCCCCCGCCGATCGGCACCTGCACGGCCTCCAGGGCCTGGCGGGCACACACCCCACTGCCGGCGTCGAGCCGGGCCGCGCACTCGATGGCCAGGGTCTGGGCCAGGCCGGCATCGCCCAAGTAGAGGTGCCAGCCGGCCACCTGCAGGTAGAGCCGGTCGGCCAGGGCGAGTTCCAGGTCCTTCAGTTCACTGGCGGAGAGACTCATGCTTCGGGGGCCGGGCGCATGGCGATGACCACCCCAGCGTGCATCAGCAGGCCCGTCAGCCACAGCAGGCTCACCAGGTTGAGGTGGGTCCAGGGGTGACGCAGCTCCTGCACCACCCAGAGGCCGCTGTTGATGGCAGCAAACAGGGCGGCGTGCAGGGTGAGGTTCACGATCCGCTCGAAGTGCCGGAAGGTGGGGTCTTCCGGGTTGGAGGGGCCGTACCAGCGGATGGGCATGGGAGAGCTCTGGGGGATCAGGGGCGGACCGATTGACGGATGGGCCCTCCGTGCGCTGAGAATGGTGCCATGCGCTTGTAGCTCAGCGGATTAGAGCATCTGACTACGGATCAGAGGGTCGGGAGTTCGAATCTCTCCAGGCGCGCTTTCAAACCACCCTGCTCCGGCTCCGCCTGGAGCTGTTTTTTTGGTGCTGTCCTGGGCGGCGGGCAGCCTCGGCTGACGTGTCTTTACGATCGATGCAAGACCAAGAACTGCTTCGATGGCCGACCCCGCGATGGCTGCCTCTGTGATGGCTGCTTGCGCCAGCCACGACCAACCCCTGGCGGCCGCCGACCCCGCCATCGCCGCCCTGATCGGCAAGGAGCTGGAGCGCCAGCAGACCCACCTCGAGCTGATCGCCTCGGAGAACTTCACCTCCCGCGCCGTGATGGAGGCCCAGGGCTCGGTGCTCACCAACAAGTACGCCGAGGGCCTGCCCTCCAAGCGCTACTACGGCGGCTGCGAGCACGTGGACGCCATCGAGGAGCTGGCGATCGAGCGGGCCAGGCAGCTGTTCGGAGCAGCCTGGGCCAATGTGCAGCCCCACAGCGGCGCCCAGGCGAACTTCGCCGTGTTCCTGGCCCTGCTGCAGCCCGGCGACACGATCCTGGGCATGGACCTCAGCCACGGCGGTCACCTCACCCATGGCTCGCCGGTGAACGTGAGCGGCAAGTGGTTCAAGGCCGTGCACTACGGCGTGGACCCCGAAACCCAGCAGCTCAACTTCGACAGCGTGCGCCAGCTGGCGCTGCAGCACCGGCCCAAGCTGATCGTGTGCGGCTACTCGGCCTACCCCCGCAGCATCGACTTCCAGGCCTTCCGCGCCATCGCCGATGAGGTGGGCGCCTTCCTGCTCGCGGACATGGCCCACATCGCCGGCCTGGTGGCCGCCGGCGTGCACGCCAACCCCGTGCCCGTGTGCGATGTGGTCACCACCACCACCCACAAGACCCTGCGCGGTCCCCGCGGCGGCCTGATCCTCTGCCGCGATGCCGAGTTCGGCAAGCGCTTTGACAAGGCGGTGTTCCCCGGCAGCCAGGGCGGCCCGCTGGAGCACGTGATCGCCGCCAAGGCGGTGGCCTTCGGCGAAGCCCTGCTGCCTTCCTTCCGGGCCTACAGCGACCAGGTGGTGCGCAATGCCCAGGCCCTGGCGCAGCGCATCCAGGAGCGGGGCATCGCCGTGGTCAGCGGTGGCACCGACAACCACCTGGTGCTGCTGGATCTGCGCAGCATCGGCATGACCGGCAAGGTGGCGGATCTGCTGGTGAGCGACGTGCACATCACCGCCAACAAGAACACGGTGCCCTTCGATCCCGAGTCCCCCTTCGTCACCAGTGGTCTGCGCCTCGGCACCGCCGCCTGCACCACCCGCGGCTTTGATGCCGAGGCCTTTGCCGAGGTGGCCGACGTGATCGCCGACCGCCTGCTCAACCCCGAGGATGGGGCGATCGAGGAGCGCTGCCGGCAGCGCGTTGCGGGGCTCTGCGAGCGCTTCCCGCTCTACGCCCCCACCCGTGAGCTGCAGTCGGTCTGAGCCCCTCACCTGCCCGTAATGTGGCGGCCTACGCCCTGCCCCCAGGCGCCTGCGTCGGCCCGCTGTCGTGACTCTTGCCTACAGCCCCAACGCTGCAGCGCTGCTCACCTTTGCCGTGGCTGCCGTGCTCACCGCCCTGGTGGTGCCAGTGGTGCGGCGGCTCGGCCTGCGCTGGGGGCTGATCGACGCCCCCGACGCCCGCAAGCAGCACACCACCCCGATGGTGCGGCTGGGGGGGATCGGCATCGTGATCGCCTTCAGCCTGGCTCTCGCCCTCACCTGGCAGCTCGGTGGCTTCGCCCAGCTGGAGGCCAGCAAGGATGCCCTGATCTGGACCACCCTCGGCGGCTCGCTGTGCTTCTTCGTGATCGGCCTGGCGGACGATCTGTTCGCCCTGCCCCCCTTGCCGAGGCTGCTGGGCCAGCTGCTGGTGTCGACGGCGGTGTGGCTGGAGGGGGTGCGGATCGGCAGCATCGATCTGCCCTTCGGCTGGATGGGGGCACCCTCCGCCGTGCTGCAGCTGCCTGACTGGCTGAGCCTGCTGGCCACCCTG
>NZ_JADEWP010000122.1:0-7589 GCF_015207535.1 Cyanobium sp. LEGE 06143
TCGCAGGTTGCTATGCAGTACGTGATCAGGAGATCAGTGTGCCTGTCGAGGGAAAGAATCGGCCAACATGGGCAGATTTTGGCACCCGAAAGGGTGAAATCAGCCAAGCCAACCTCAGATTCGCCAAACGTTGTTCATTCCGAGCAAATTCCAACCTTGGACCCACTTTCAGGGCTCGTTGCCCAGAGGCTCCCTAAACAATCATCAGTTGATCTAAGAATTGAAGACGGAAAGCGGCGCTCCTTCACAAATACGGCCAACAGCTTCTCCCTTTCAGGCTTCGACTCTCGCCATGGATTGAAAGAGCGGAAAAAGAAGAACAACGCGGCCTCTATGGCCATCCGTGAAGGCCATAATTTCGTGACTGCGGTAGCGAAGAAGCACTTGAAGATGATCCATTTTAAGGGAAGCATGTTGCAAGCGTTGTCTAAATCTACCTCCAAAGCTGACTGATTTCTCATGAGACACAAAACTCTTATTGCAGGAGCTCTAATGATCGCGTCTATGTCGATCAACTTGACTGCTGTCAATGCTCAAGGAACCTATGACGGCCCTCGCATGGGTGAGTCAGAATGCTGGAAGCGTTTTGCCGAGCTCAAGTGGTCTGATCAAGATCTTTCCAGATGCAAGGATGCGGTAGGAATGCGCGGCGTAGTCGATACTCCATCCAGCTGGCACTTCAAGAAAGGAGCGGACTGGAGGCCATCTAATCTCACAAAAGCTGAACTCAATGTTCTTGAAACGCTCTGCCGATTGAGAAGCGATGCAAATTCAACGCGCCTTGCGGCCGCCATAGCAGTTCTCGCGTTTGGGGGTGACCAGCCCGATTATCTTGGAGCAACGGTGTACAAGACATGCAGCTACGCAGGCGGCATGCACCTTAAATGGGACTCCAGGTGAGAATGAGGCAAGGGCTCAAACGCTTGATCAACAGCCTACTCTGATTGTGAGCCTGGGCAAACAGATTGCAAAGTTCGCCCGGGCAATCCTGATCGGTATGATCCTTGTGCCGATCTTCCCCCAGTGAAGGTACCGGGGTCAGCCCCTCCGCCACCCTTCGACAGATCACCGTTCTACAGACCGAGCAACTGAGCCCAAATACAGTGTTTCAGACCGCCACTGAGCGTGGCAACGGTCTTGATTACAACCCGCACCAGCTAAAAATGCACCAGGTATAAAATAAATAGGATCGAATCTACCGCCGCTCTGGTGGTGCGCCCCAACTCAGGGCCGCCCGCCCTTCCTGATCAAGTCGTCATGGGTCCAGTGCCGCGTGCCTGGCCCAAGCCCTGGAGAGCAAACGTCGAGCTGACTATTAAGGAGCTTGAGGCCATGAAGCCATGGCAGAAAGTCCAGATGCAACTTCCTCCCGATAGCAATCTGCCGATCTTGATAGACGCCTGATCGCCCCCTGTTCAGACTCGGACCTCCTTATTAAAAGCACAGCTGGGAGATCCACCTCAGCCGTAGCACTCCGCCCAATTCCTCCCCGGGTGGCTGAGTTCACCCGTTACCCCGATACGCAGGGAGGCTCCAGGTGGTGCCCAGTCGAAGGTCATGGCCTGGAGGATCTGCTCTCCTGCCTCATCGAGGCGGGCCACAGGGACGCTGAACACCAGCTCGTCATGGACGAGAAATCGGAGCTGAGGCACCAGCCAGAGGGGCAGACGGAGCAGAGCCAGCATCATCAGGTCGCGAGCTGTTCCCTGACCCATCAGGGCAGGCCCCTGGGTATGCGCTCGGGCTGGATTGGGCCGCATCAACCGACCGAAGCCGTTGTCGAGCAGCTGTCCTGAGGCAGCCCGCTCACGGATCCAGTCACGCCAGGCCACCAGCTGGGGGAAGGATCGCCGCATCCCTTGGTCGAACTGTTCAGCCAGGGACGGGTTGATGCCATGGCGCACCATGCCTGCGACGCTCATGCCGTAGTTCCAGCCATGGCCGATCGCCTTGGCATCAGAGCGGCTCAGTCCGACAGCAGCGGCGATCTCGGTGTGGGCATCACGGCCGGGCTTGAACAGCTCCAGGTAGGCAGGGTCCTGGGCGTGGGCGGCCATGGCACGCATATCGATTTGGCTGAGGTCAGCGGCCAGGAGCCGATGGTCGTCGGCATCAGGCAGGAAGATTGCCCGCTCTGTGACGCGACCACCACGCTTGCCGAACACCGTGATGCCGGGATTGGTGAGGCTGAACCGGCCAGATGCCTGAAGTGGAGCGACCTGTGGATGGATCAGCCCATCGCTCTGGCAGTGATCCAGGGCAGTGGCATAGACGGAACGGGCGCCCGTGAGGCTCAGGATCGTCTCCAGCAACTCAATCTGGGCCTGGTTGTCTTGCTCCCTGGCCTGCTCCAGCAACGGCTCTAGGGCGACCTTGCTGGTGCTGGGTTTGCCTGTGGCGGTGAGGGGCAGAACGAGGCCTACATCGGCAGCGGCTTTGGTGATCGCCTCTGCGGCACCCTTGCAGCCCAGTGGGTTGGCAGCAGTGGCACCGCTGTTGGTTGTGGTGGGCAGTCCGTAGTCGGCGACCAGTCGGGATCGGCACTCCTCCTTCCTGGTTTCGATGGCGTCGTAGCGGGACCGTGTCAGGTCCAGATCCAGCCGGGTGCCATGGAGCGTGATGCCGGTGACGAGGCGCCCCATGACGCGCATCTCCCGCCTGGCGTAGGGGCTTAGCTGACCATCGGGGACCAGGGCGTCATAGATGGCACGACAGGCCGCCACATCCCCCCGCAGGTAGGCCAGGTAGTCGGGATGGTTGCGAGGGATCAAGCCGTAGCCGATGGCCTCCAGCTGCTTGGGCTTGCCGCTGTGACCCTGAGCCTTGGCGGCGTCCCTGGCCAGTTTCTTCAGGTCCTCCGTCTTGCCAGGGACACCAGCACGCTCCGCACACCGGTTCAGCGAGTAGAGCTGTGCGATCTGCCAACCGCTGAGCTTCCGGTCCACAGGTGGCTTGGGTGGATCCAGGGCCAGGGCCAGCACCATCGTGTCGATGAGCCTGCCCTCCTCGGCTGCCTGAAGCAGATCCAGCCAGCGATGCCTGGCCAGGGCGAGGTAGTCGAAGCCGAAGCCGTTATGGGTGATCATGCGGCCACCCGAGGCCACCCAGCCCGCCAGGGGGGACGGATCAGTGTCGATGCCTACTTCGGTGCCCACCAGCCGGATGAAGGGCCTTCCAGGAGCTGCTGGTGCCCAGAGCTGGGTTGCTGAGCAGGTCTCCAGATCAAGCACCATCGGTCCCTCCCCACCAGATGGATCGACCAGCGGACCAGCAGGGAGTGGACCCCGCTCGTCCTCGCTCGGGTAGGGAGCGGCCTTGGCCCTGGTCGCCCCCTTACCCGAGCGAGTCCTGGCCTTCGGGGGAGGGTCCGCCTCGACATCGACCGGGACGCTCTGATGGACCGCTGCATCAGGCTCGAGTGAAGCCCACGGGTCCGAAATGACCTGGACCTTGGACGGTGGCTCTGGAGCGGGAACCGGAGCGGGGGCTGAACCACCGCCAGGCCGTGGCAAGCGGTTCCAACGACGGACACCTTGCTCGTCGGTGAAGCTGCCGACACCGAGACGGCACCCCAGCTCGATGGAAAGCTCTTCAGCTGTCGGGACCTCCACCTTGCTGCGATGCCCAGTCAGCCATCGGACGAACACCTCCCAGAAGTCGGCCACGGAGATGCAACGGGATGAGCCATTGCCTGGGACGGTCGTGGACACCAGGTAGCAGGACAGGGCCGATTGGAGCGAGGACGGGAAAGCGGGTACAGCTGCCGGGATTGGGTTCGACCGAGGGATCGGTGTTCCCTGCGGTGGGTGGACCGAAGCAACGGGATCGGCCGTGCTCGAGGTGGTGCGCTCTTGGGCAGCGGGCTCCGCCAGCCCATGGTCCGGATCAACCGGGACGGATGGAGCAGGGGCTGGAGGTGGCGCTGCAGGAACGCCCAAGGGTGGTCTCAGGGCTCTCGCGTTTACCTTTCTCTCCCTACAAAAAACATGTAGGCCATCCCCTTTTTTACCCCCCTCATCTACTTTTTTTTCTCCTTGTTCAGGATAGAGGGGAGAGCCCTGAGACCACCCTTCTTGATTGGCTAAAAACCCAGTGCCAGCCTGGGATTCGTTCCTGGGGGACTGCCCTGAGTCCGCCCCCTGAGTCCGCCCTGAGACCGGGGGGTTGGTCTCAGGGTTCCCTGCTTCGCCAACAGGGTCGGCGGCGATGCCCGGATCAGGTCCGTGAGGTGGTCCCAGGGTGTCCGAGGGCGGTCTCAGGGGGGGTGGTCTCAGGGCAGAGGTCAGGGCAGTGATGGCCCTAAGGCCACAGGAGCCGACCTTCATCCGGTCGAACGTTTCCCTGTTGCCGAGACCACTCGGCCCGTTGATTGGTCCGAGCAGGCCAGGCCTCAGAGCAAAGCCCGCATAGAGACGAGGGAGGTTCTGGCGCTGGGATGGCGAACGGCCATCGGCCCGAGCCTCCATCCGCGATTCCTTCCGCCTGGGCAGGCACCTCCCTGGGCCAAGGACTCGACGAAGCTGCCCCAGGAAGTTCTGAAGCTGCATCGCGTGCTCCACCCCGGCGTACTTGCACCAGCCGCGATACGCCTCGAACATCTGTCCCAGGTCGAGATCATCTACCTCGGCATCAGGACCGAGAGGATGTGGCACCAGACAGGCATCCACGAACTGGCTGACGCTGTCCCCAGCCGCAGCAGCTTCCGCTTCACCCAGACGGAGCAGTCCCTCCGGGTCGTTCTTGGACAGGACCGCTTCCACCTCGTCGGTGGGCATGGACAGCGCCCAGCTCAAGGCCTGGCTGCGGATAACACGATGTTCAGGGGTGGAACCGATCAGATCGGATCGCAGCGTGGGATCCGGGTCTCCACTCCTTGGCAGGGTCTGCAGGGTGAGACATCGGCGCAGGAAGCCATCCCGACCGTCGCTGAACTGCAGCGGCGCAACGCTGGCGATGATGCAGCCGACATGGAGCGGTCGGGCCGCCTCTGCCTCTGCCGAATAGAGGCGCCGGGTGGTCTGGGGTTTGTTCTCCACCAGCTCGTAGAAAGGCCCGCTATGGCCGCTGTTGCGGAGCCTCGCCGGACAGTCGGGGAACAGCAGAAGCCGCCGACCGCGCACCGCCTGGTAAAGCTTCTCAGGAGTTTCAAGGCTCGCCGGATGAGCAGCTGTCGCCTGCACTGACGGCGGCAGAAGGCTGGAGAGGAACTCGACCAGGAGCCCCTTCCCCGTTCCGGTATCGCCCAGGTGGTGGAACACCTCGCCGTACCGAACTGACGGGTCGATCAGCCAGCGCAGTTCAGCCCGGATGATCTGTTCCGCACCCTCCGGGTAACAGGTTTCGATCACCCGCTGCAGTGCTGCAGGACATCCGGCACCAGGGATGTAGTCGGCATCAGCTGCGTATGTCGCCCCGTGCTCTGGGCTGTGAGGTTCCAGGAGACGGGTGCGCAGGTTGATGGTGCCGTTACCGAACACGACCACTGGGGGCGGCACGTCCTGCAGCGGGCCGCGACCAGCAAGACCTGCAAGGAGCGAAACAGCGCCCGTCACTTGCCTATCAGTGCCAAACATGAACCGACACTTGGCTTTGGTCTGGTCCTTAGGCGGTTCATACAGCCGGCTGAGCACACCCAGTGCAGCTGTCCGAGCCTCATCGAGAGGCCAAACGCGCCAGTACCCCAGGGCACGGTCATACCTGCGCAAGCAGCCGCCCACCCAAACGATCAGTTGGTCGCGTTCTGCATAGAGAACTTCAGCAGCCTGTCGTTCCGGTGGTGCATCAGTTCGGAGGATGCCCCGATCTCCATCGGTCGCGGACCGTTTGCTCTTCTCCTTCCCGAGGATCTGCCTGGCCCTGCGGATCGAAAACCCGATCTGCTTCGCTCCTGCCTCAACAAGCTGGACAGCCGTGTCACCGCCAAAGGCTGCCTGCAGCGACAGCGAGCTCAGGCGACGGATCGATGGGACATGCCAGTCCACCCGCAGGTTCCGATCCCACCGCTTCGGCAGCTTCCGCAGGAGCTCACGGGCCTTCCAGCGGTCCACGTTGGCCAGGTCCCCACCAGCCCTGAAGAACTCACAGGCACCGCCCTTAGGCCCTGCCAGGTCACTGGGGAAGAAGGCCAGCCGCAGCCTCGGACGATTAAGGCCAGCAGCGACCAACTGACCCCAGACGGAGGGGTTGTTGACTGCGTCAGCGTCGTAGATCAGCAGCTGCACGCTTAGCGCCAGCAGCTTCCAAGTGGTTACACCAGCGATGGCCTGAACGGTCTCTCCGGTCGCCAGGTGCAGCCTCAGGGCATCTTTCCAGCCCTCTGTGGCGATGGTGGGTTCACCATGCCCGAAGGTCGCGGCGTGCTGCTTGGCGCCCAGCTGACTCAGATACTTGATCTGATCTCCTCGGTCTGATGTCGGAGGGTCATCACACCGAAGTTGGGCGAAGGCTGCGCAGAAGGGCAGCAGCAGTCCGCCTCCACGCCAGCCCTGGAATCGGAAACCCAGGTGGTTGGCCTCATCAGCATTGATGCTGCGTGCTCCGTACCTGACGGCGACATGCAAAGCCTCTTCGCTGCCCAGCTCTTTGAGCAGGTGATCGAGGTGCTCCGGGGATAGGGGAGTGCTCTGCGGTGCGGAATGGTTCATCAATCCGCCTCCTGGAGTCCATGTTCCCGGGCGTCCTCGATGAGGCGCTGATAGCGATCGGCCTCGACCGCTTCCATCCCTTCCTCCCATCCGGACTGAGAGATGTCGTCGAAGCCGCTCGACTGCTGTGTGTCGGCGCGCAGTTCAATGGCTGAGGCATGATGCAGTGGAGCATCCGCAGTCCTGCCCCTCCAGCCGCTCCTAACGGCCGAGGGCTCTTTTTTTGGCTGCATGGTTCAGCCCTCCCCGGTGGTGGAGAGGGGAGCTGCCGTGTCGCGGAGTGGCAGGTTGACGAAGAAGGAGCGGATGCGGGCGTTGGCCTTGGCCAGGGCTCGCTTGTGCTCATCTGAAACGTCGGGATGAGCCGTGATCAAGGCGACAACGCCTGATCGGAACATGGCCGATTCGTTGACGCCGAGATCAGCGGCGACGGCTTGGACGGTGGCGCGGAAGTCTTGGTTGGAACGGACGTAGGTAACAGCCTCGGCCGAGCCCAACACACCGCGCCGAGAGGAAGGAGATCCCATCGGAACACAAGTTTCGGTGAATTGGGCGCTGGCGTTGCACCGGCTCCTCCCGAGGGAGGCGCGCGCGACCGGGGCTGGCGGAAAGCGAATACTAGCACCTACACTGGGACAGGTGTACTAAGCGTGTGCGGCTGAGTGTCTCGATCCCGATCCCGATCCCGCCCGATCCAGAGCCCGAACCCGATCGCCGTGATCAGGGAGAAGCTGGAGCAGGGCACCCCCCTCGACCGAGCACTGCCGCGTGATACCCAGGGCGCTCAGGTGCTTCTCAAGCCGCTCCCGCACCCGACCGAGGAACATCTCAACAAGACTGGGCCGTATCTCCGGGTGAGGCCGCAGGGCCCCGAACCAGAAGCCAAAGGCTTGGCGCCAGGAACATTCGGGGGTGTGATGTCGATCCCTCGCCCAGGCTGGAAAT
>NZ_JADEWP010000123.1:0-7526 GCF_015207535.1 Cyanobium sp. LEGE 06143
GCTGCACGACGGCCTTTGCGCGGTCTTTGGGAGAGTTCGGCGCAATCGTGTTTATCGCCGGAAACCTGCCGTTCCGCACCGAGATTGSKGMRSKGCYGNGSCKRKRKCNGGCTGGMRGNNANGYTCGMCTRYAMCGGNNCGSCNCCGCCATCGCGCTGGTGCTGCGAAGCTGGCCTGTCAAGCTGACCCCCGCAACGACACCTGTGCTGGCTGCTGCTTTGATCCTGGCAACGATGCTGGCCGTGGCCGCATTGCTGAATCCATCCCGCCAGGACTTCGCCTGGTTTCTGAAGCAGCGGCGCCCGGCCTGGCTCAGCTTTGAGCGGCTGATTCCCCTGATCTGGATCACGATCTATGCCTGTTTCTATGGCTCGGCGCTGCTGAGCTGGAGGGCGAGCGGCAGCTTTGCGCTGATGGGCGGTTATCTGGGGCTGCTGGTGCTGGTGCAGAGCTACACGCTGGTGATCGGCCGCACCCGCAGCCTGCGCAACGGCACCCTGGTGGGCCTGGCGGGCTGGGTCTGGGGCGTGGCACTCTGCATCGCTGTGGCACCTCTCGGCACGGCTGCCTGGTTGCTGCTGGTGCCCTATCTGCTGTGGAGCCCGGTGGGCAGCCTGGTCACCTGGCAGATGCAGCGCCTGAACCGCTGAGGCCATGGCGCCAGACCATCGCTGCGCCCACAACAAAGCCCGACGTGTGCAACGCCGGGCTTTGTCTGTTTTGCTTGGGCTGAAGATGGATCGCTTCAAGCCCCTAAGGCGCAATCAATGAGATCGTCAGAAACGTTTGATTCCGTTGAATTCTATTCAGTTGTAGGGCGGAGCTGCCTGACAAGGGCACCTGGGGCCATGGCTCAACAAGGACGTTCCGGTGACTCTGGGGCACCTGATGGCCAGGGATGACCTGGGCCGATAGGCGATGCAGAAAGAGTGTGCCTCAACGGTGCCATGGGCACCGGTTGTGCACTGGAACAGTCAGAAATGGTTCGAGATTGTTGGAGCAGGGTCCGAACGTCAGTTCGCTCCTGTCATCTGGTTGGGTGGAGTGTCGTCCAAAGGAGCCTCCGAGATCTGTTGTGCACAGCTTCGGAGCAAACAGTGATCACGTCCAGGTGAATCGCCGCACTCGACATCGCTCTTCATCGATGGACAAGGTGCTTCACAGTGGTAGCGGCGGCAAGCCCACCAGATCGGCACTGATCGTCCACAGACGCTCCGCCAGGGCGTCATCGCAGGCTTCAGCGCTGGGCTCCACCAGGGCCTCGCGCAGACGCCCCGGACCCAGCACCTGGTTGCAGCGGTAGCGGAAGCCGGGGGCGCCTTCCTCGGCATCGGTGGCCAAGCGTGCCAGCAGGGCGCCGGCCTGGGCCGGGCTGGCGGTGACGCGCAGCAGATCACGGGCCACCAGGGCGAACAGCCGCTGACCCAGTTCGTTGTGGCGGCGGCTGGAGCGGAAGAAGCCGCCGTTGTCGCGCGGGATCACCAGCCCGGGGCTCCAGGCCAGCACCGGCAGCGGCCTGCCCCGCTGGCGCAGACGCCGCTCCAGCGCCCGGGCAAAGAGCATGTTGCAGAGCTTGCTGTCCTTGTAGGCCTTGTCGGCCTGAAAGGCCACGCCGCCAGCCACCATCTCGAAGCCGGGGCCGGAGCGCAGACCCTCCAGATCGCCGAGGCCCGCCGGGGGCCCGACCCGCCCGCCAGGGGTGGTGGGGTCGTGCACCTCCGAAGCGGTGACCACCAGCCGCGGGGCCTGGCCGGCCTCGACCAGGGGCAGCAGCCGCAGGGCGAGGGCCTGGTGGGCCAGATGGTTGACGGCGATGGTGAGCTCGTAGCCCTGGGCGGAGCGGCGGGGCTCCTTGGCACCGCTGTCCTGCAGGCCGGCGTTGAGCACCAGGGTGTCGATCGGCTCGCCGTGCTCCAGCAAGGCATCAGCGCAGCGATCGACGCTGCTGAGGTCGGCCAGATCCGCCACCGGGGCGCTGAGCGCAGGTTCAGGAAGGCCGGGCCCGGCGCCGCCGAGGGCAGCCCTCAGCCGGGCGACGGTGGCCTCGGCGGTGACGGCATCCCGGCAGGGAAGGATCAGCCCATGACCCTGCTCCAGCAGCAGCCGGGCTGCCGCAAAGCCGATGCCGGAGCTGCCGCCGGTGAGCAGGATGCGCCGCGGCACGGTCGTGGGGGGAGGGTGTTGGAGCTGAAAGTATGGGCGTTTAGCCAGCCGCCAGCCCGCGGCAGTAGGCCAGGGTGCAGTCGATCGCCGCTCCCCAGGCGCCGGCATCAAAGGGGTGGCGGTCGCCATGGCCCGGCAGCAGCCAGCGCACATCGAGATCCCGCAGCAACTCCACCGAGGCCACCTGGCTCGGCCAATCCCACCAGCAGTAGGTGCGTGAGGCCACCACCGCCCGCTGCCCCGGACTCCACCAGAGGTGGTCGCCGCTGAACAGGATCTGCTCGCCCAGCAGGGCGACCATCGAGCCGGCGGTGTGGCCGGGGGTGGGGATCAGGCGCAGGCCGGGATCGAGCAGCACCGGCGCCTGGCCCTCCACCAGCAGCTCGGCGCCGGGGGCAGCATCGGCATCGGCGCGGTGAATCCAGCGGGGACAGCCGAAGCGCTCGGCCCAGCGGGCGTGGTCGGCCACGTCATCGCGGTGGGTGAGCAGCATGGCCGCCACGCCGCCGAGGGCCTCCAGGCGGCGGGCCAGGTGGCCGTTGAAGCGCGGGCTGTCGATCAGCACGTTGCCCTCGGGGCGCACCACCAGATAGCTGCTGGCCCCGAAGCTGCGGCGCGACGTCCAGCCGCAGTAATAGACGTCGCCGGCCGGGTGGGACAACAGCAAGGCCGGGAAGCCCTCGGCCGGGGTGTGGCGCAACAGCTCGGGGGTGGCGCCGATCGCCGCCACCGGGCAGGCCTGCAGGGCCAGCAGCGCCTGGGCGATCTCCGGCTCCCCCTCCGGCTGGTGCACCACGTGGGAGCTGCTGCCGGTGGGGGCGAAGTGGTGCGGATCCCACTGCCAGCAGGTGCCGCAGTCGATGCAGCTGGAGTCCACGTAGAAGGGGCCGGGCACGTTGCTGGCCAGGCGCAGGGCGGTGCGGGCCATGGGCGYGGGCGAGGCAGGCGACGGAGGCCAAAGCTAGGCAGAGCCAGCGGAGGCGCCGATCGCAGAGCGCCAGAATCGCACCATCAGCGCCTGCAGGGCTCCAACACCGATGGCAGAGCCCTACCTCGAGCTGCGTGCCGTGACCGCCTACCTGGGCCCACGGCCGGTGTTCGAGAACCTCAGCCTGCAGCTGTTCCCCGGCGAGCACACGGTGATCCTCGGCCCGAACGGCTCAGGCAAGAGCTCGCTGATCAAGCTGCTCGGCCGCAGCCTCTACCCGGTGGTACAGCCGGGCTCCTGGCTGCGGATCTTCGGCAGCGACACCGTGAACCTCTGGGCCCTGCGCAGCCGCATCGGTGTGGTGTCAGAGCACCTGCAGGCCCACTACAGCGGAGGGGTGCGGGGGCGGGATGTGGTGCTCTCAGGCTTCTTCGGCTCCGTTGGCCTGGGCCGCAGCCAGGAGCCCAGCGCCGCCCAGCAGCAGCGGGTGGCGGAGCTGATGGCCGAGCTGCACCTGGCGGATCTGGCCGAGCGGCCCTTCCGGGAACTCTCCGACGGTCAGCGCCGCCGCCTGCTGCTGGCCCGGGCCCTGGTGCACGACCCCGAGGTGCTGGTGCTGGATGAACCCACCAACGGCCTCGATCTCAAGGCCCGCCACCAGCTGCTCGCCATCCTCAGGCAGCTGGCCCGGCGCGACACCACCCTGCTGCTGGTGACCCACCAGATCGAGGCGATCATTCCGGAGATCAGCCGTTGCCTGCTGCTGCGCCAGGGGCAGCTGGTGGCCGATGGCCCGGCGGCTGAGCTGCTCCAGGCCGGCCCCCTGAGCGCCCTTTTCGACACCCCCCTGCAGGTGATCGAGGCCCATGGCTACCGCCAGGTGCTGCCGGCCGCCGATGGGGCAGGCAGCCCGGACTGAGCGGCACCGAGCGGTAAAGTCTGCCCCGGCGGGGCGTGGAGCAGCTTGGTAGCGCGGGTGCTTTGGGAGCACGGCTTGAGACAAGCAGAAAGCCAGTCACAGTAAGGGTTTCTCAAAAGCACGCCCCGCCGGTGAGAGCTGCTGAGAGCTGAGGCAGTTCCGGCCGGGCTCGCAGCGGCTGCAGACATGGACAACGCCCCACCCGCTTCATTCGCTTCAACCGGTTTATGAACGCCATTCGTCGGTGCGAAGGGCAGAACTGGATACGCAAAGGACAGCGATGTAAATCCACGCTGGGCATGAATCTCGATGGTCAGTCTGTAGCAACAAGTACAGTTGGTTTGCGGACCCGTGAACCACTGCTAGGTTATGGCGTGTAGTCTTGATATCTCTTGGGCAACTTGCGTTCTGGGGGTCGGACGAGCCCCGCTTATTGTTGTTATCGGAAAGGGAATGGTCGATGGGAATGGTTCACGGAACCGTCCAAAGACTAGTTAAGCGCCACTACTGCAGGAGTGTAGATGTCGGATAGTAGCTAAAAATGCAATTTAGACTATTTTCAGCCTTCTTGATTTTTATTGGCTCGTATCTACCTCTGGCTGTAATACTGGCCGTGCAAGACATACCGATGTCGTGGTGGGAACGGCCATTTTGTGATTTTTCAAACATGAGCGAATGTTACTTTAATCCATTCGCCAACCCCTACCTGTCTGTAGAATTTCTTCTGTTAACTATTCTTTCGGTTGTTTTGTCAAATATATCTCTTAAAAAAATATCTTTTCCGTTCAAAGCCAAGGTGACAAAGGCAAAGCCAATACCAAACGATATTATTAGTTATGTGTTTCCGTATGTTGTATCGTTTATGGGAATTAGCTATGAGAATCCCGAAAAGCTCTTGGGTTTCGCCGTTTTCCTATTTTGGATGTTCGCAATAACCTATAAGTCAGGCCAAATAATAATGAACCCGCTTTTGCTCATGTTTGGCTGGAAACTATACGAAGCAGAGGCGGAAATAGATGGCAACGAGAGAAGTGCAAGGGTTTTATTTAAAGGAAGTCTGGCCCCAGGCGAATATGACGCACAAACAATACAAGATGTCTATATTGCAAGAGGCGGCTAATGTCTGTTAACTTTCAATCTCTGAAAAGCTTTGACTTTGAAAACTCAAATCCGCTTCTTTGGATTTTTAAAGATAGTACTACGACTTCAAGGTTTCGCACTTTTTATGTTCAAACTGAAGGCGAATTAAATACAAAGCTGAAAGAGTTTGTCAAAAATGAGATTGATAGGATAACGGAGCATAGCCCATACAGATACATATCGCAAAATAACGAAAATAGCTGCCTTACGTTAAACCCATCTTCAACAGATTTTAATAGTCTAAAAGTTCTAGTAGATCGCCTTGAAAGCGAACATAGGATATCAGACTCAAAGGACATAAAAGGAGCTAAAGGATATGTGGTTAAATTTACATTAAGTGGACAAACGGTTTATGCCGTAAAGCGTTCTACGTCATCATGGAAAACCTCGTACCCCAAGAATTATATAAACATGATATTTTCTAATGGCGAACTGTCGGCCGTTGAGAATCATAGTTTTTCTATTCAGAAAAGTTTTGACTTTTATGTTTTTGGCAATACAGCGTTTATTGCGAATAAACGGGGTTTTGAGTCTGCAATGAAATATCGTGAGGGGTATATTCAAGCTTTTTCACAGCTTCAGCAGTCGCCCTCATTTAGCGCACTATTCTCTGATTTGTCGCCAATAGTAGAATATGTTGGTAGCAATTCTATACAGTTGAGGAGAATGGCTGTCATTGCAGATAGAGGGATTTATAACCGACCAAATTTTATCCAAACTCTACAAAGAGTTAATAACATTAGACGGTGGGGCATAAATTTTGATAATTCCAACAACACAATAGTTCCGTGCTCCCAGACTGTGAAGGATATTATGCAGGTGTTACTAGATCATCGGCTGATGAGCGAAATTACGGATAATATCTATGATGTTCCAGATGCAACGGAGATATAAGTTCACACTTAACAATCAGCTGCACAGCGACCGATTTTCCGCCGCTTTGCGGCTCCAAACCGGTGCGTGAGCCGGGCGTTAGGCTTTCCCTCATCCACTTCGCCTCGTCCGCGAGAAAATCCAACTCTCTGCGCCAGGTTGTCGGCCTGACTGCCATAGCGGCACCGGTGCTTCACTGCATCACCGATGCTATGGAGTGGTACCAAGGCGGCTTCTCGACTCTGCAGCTCTGGCTGAACTATTTTGCCTTCCTGCCCATGCCGTGGCTTCTTCTCGGCATCTACGCGGTTCGACCAGAGGAACTAGCTCCGGCAGCATTGGTTGGTTCACTGTTGTACGGGGTCGCGTTCACCTACTTCGCCCACACCACGTTGTTTGCGCTGCAATCGCAGGTACCGAACTACGAAGCACTCTGGCAACAACTCGGCTTCACATATACCATCCACGGCGCAGCCATGGTAGTCGGGGGTCTCTTGTTCGCCTCCGCCGCATTGCGAAGCCGCGCACTTCCAAGGCTAGCAGTCTGGTTGTTTGCTACAGGCTTGTTGGTCAACCTCGGCCTGGCAGTGGTCCCAGCTCCGGAAATACTGCAATCGTTGGGTACCGCAATACGAAATGCTGGGATCGTGGGCATGGGCTGCGCACTCCTGGCCAGCAGAACAAGCAGGGGGGCCTAACATCCAGATGCAGAAGGCGGAATTGGGGCTTGATCCCCATCCTTTGAGGCCCTGCCCGCTCCTGATCTGGGCGTTAGGCACTAAGGAGAACCTGTAGACAATGAGCCGAGAAGCAAACCCACCGAAATATCCTTCTGCCGAAGAATTTTGTCTCAGCGTTCCACTCTATGAACAGTTTTCTTGCGACGATGAAGAGAGTAATGGATCCTTTTCGCTAAGGCGATTCGAAGGAACACTTGATTTTCATTGCCCCGGCTGTAGGCAACACAGTGTGTTTCCTCTTCAAAGATATAAGCTCAACCAATATTCTTATGTCACAAATCATGTTTCTTCCTTGTCGTTCAATTGATCAAGAGATAGTTCACATAAGGCTATTTCATATTTCGTGCACATGAAGGTATACTGCAGAAGATTGGGCAAATACCATTCTTGGCGGACCTAGCGCTCCCAAATCTTCGCAAGTATCGGCCAGTACTAGGCAACGAGCGCCAGAGATAGTTGGCGCGAGCAATTGGGCTGACTACTCATGGCGTGGGTGTCGGTGCTTTTGTTTATCTGAGGCGCATCTTCGAATCGCTAATAGAGCAAGCTCATGAGGAAGCACAATCTGATACTGGCTGGGACGAGTGTCCCGTGTCAATCAGGTTGACGGGTGGCGTCAATCTGGTTGACCGGTAGAGAGTGGTTGTTCGGAAGCCCGCTGGAGCCTGAGATCGCAGCGGGGATCGGGATCGTGACCAGGCTGTCGCGGCGCGTCAATCACGTTGTGGTTCCGGCGGCCATCTCAAGGCGGGTGGGCCAGTTT
>NZ_JADEWP010000131.1:0-7253 GCF_015207535.1 Cyanobium sp. LEGE 06143
CTGCGGGTCTTGCGGCGCCGGATCAGGGTGTCGTAGCGGGGGTTGCTGGCCCAGTCGGCGGGGAGACCGGCTGGCGGGGCAGCGGCGTCAGGGCGAGCCAGAGTACCGGTCATGGCGGCGGGCCGGAGAGTGGCCAAAGCCTGTCACAGGAGAGGGCTCAACCGGCGGCTTCGGTCGCGAGCTGGTCCAGCCGCCGGCGTACGTCCTGGAGGTCCTGCCAGGTGAGCCACTTCGGACTGCCCTGCTGCCGCGAGGGGTTACGCAGCAGATAGGAGGGGTGAAAGATCGGCATCAGCCACCGCCCCTGCAGTACACCGCCATGGCCCTGGCGCCACTGGCCGCGCAGCCGGGTGATGCCTCCCTTCACCCCCAGCACCCCCTCCATGGCCGTGGCGCCGGCCAGCAGGATCACGGCGGGATCCACCAGGGCGATCTGGCGCTCCAGCCACGGCAGACAGGCGGCCATCTCCGCCCCGCTCGGTTTGCGGTTGTCAGGAGGGCGGCACTTCACCACATTGCCGATGTAGGCGTCGCGGTTGGAATCGATGCCCACGCTGCCGAGCATCTGATCGAGCAACTGCCCGGCCCGGCCCACGAACGGCTCACCGCTGGCATCTTCCTGGGCACCGGGACCCTCACCCACCACCATCAGGCGGGCGGCGGGATGGCCACGGCTCACCACCACCTGCTGACGACCCGCCGCCAGACCGCAGCGGCGGCAGGCGCTGCAGGCCGCCGCCAGCGCCTCCAGGCCCAGCTGGCCTTCTGCGCCTTGGGCAGGGGCGCTCAAGCCGAAGAGGTCGGACTGCTGGGCCTCTCCGGTCATGGGCGCAAGGCAGGGGACTGACATGGCCATCCTGTGACAGAGCTGGACAAAACAGGCGTTTTCGTGCCACCTCGAACCTCTCTGCGGGTGAGGAGTGATGCAGGATGGCCTCTTGATGTAGCCGAGCTCACCAAATGCCGGCCCGACGCCGATGCCGAACCCTGGGATGTTGGCCGCTGTGGCCCCGACAGCGGCACTGAAGATGGCCGCTCCGCTTCATCCATCCCTCGATTCCACGGCGCCCCGGATTCAGCCCCCGGCAGAGGCCGTCCAGCTCTCCCAGCGGGCCCGGGGGCTGCACCCTTCGCTCACCCTGGCCATCGCCGCCAAGGCGCGGCAGTTGAAGGCCGACGGCCAGGACATCTGCAGCCTCAGCGCCGGTGAGCCGGATTTCGATACCCCCACCTTCATCCGCCAGGCGGCGGCCCAGGCCCTGGAGGCGGGCCACACCCGCTATGGCCCCGCCGCCGGGGAGAGCGCGCTGCGGGAGGCCATTGCCGGCAAACTGAGCCGCGAGAACGGAGTGCCGACCAGCCTTGGCCAGGTGCTGGTCACCAATGGCGGCAAGCAGGCCCTGTTCAACCTGTTCCAGGTGCTGCTCAATCCAGGCGACGAGGTGTTGCTGCCGGCGCCCTACTGGCTCAGCTACCCCGAGATCGCGCGGCTGGCCGGAGCCAGCGTCACCGTGCTGCCCTGTGAGGCCACCGCTGGCTTCCGGCTCGACCCCCAGCAGCTGGAGCAGGCGATCAGCCCAGCCACCAGGCTGCTGGTGCTGAACAGCCCCGGCAATCCCAGCGGGATCGTGATCAGCCGCGGCGAACTGGAGCAGCTGGCCGCGGTGCTGCGGCGCCATCCCCGCGTGGCGGTGGTGTGCGATGAGATCTACGAATACCTGCTCGCTCCCGGCCTGGTCCACCACAGCCTGGCCGCCGTGGCCCCCGACCTGGCCGAGCGGATCTTCATCGTCAACGGCTTTGCCAAGGGCTGGGCGATGACCGGCTGGCGGGTCGGCTGGCTGGCCGGCGCCGAACCGGTGATCAAAGCCGCCTCGGCCCTGCAGAGCCAGTCCACGAGCAACGTCTGCAGCTTCGCCCAGTTCGGCGCCCTGGCCGCCCTGGAGGGCCCGCGCGACTGTGTGCAGACCATGGCAGCCGAGTTCAACCGCCGGCGCAGCCTGCTCAGCGAGGGCCTGCGCCGCCTGCCCGGGGTCACCCTGCCCCAGCCCCAGGGCGCCTTCTACGCCTTCCCGGATGTGAGCGCCTGCGGGCTCGACTCCATGACCCTCTGCGATCGCCTGCTCGACAGGGTGGGGCTGGCCGTGGTGCCCGGTGTGGCCTTCGGCGACGATCGCTGCATCCGCCTCTCCTGCGCCGTCTCCCCAGCCGCGATCGAGGACGGCCTGCAGCGCCTGGAGCGCTTCTTCGCGGGCCTCTGACGACGGGCCTGAGCTCGGGAGGGCAGGATCATCGGGTCGTTGCCCCCGGATCCGTGACCACTCGAGAACGCTGGGCCGTTGCGCTTGCCGGCCTCCTCCTGATCGGCCTGCTGCCAACGGCCTGCACCCCCCGCCCCGACGGTGCCACAGCACCGAACGGCAGCAGCAGCGAGGCCGCCAGGCCCAACGAGAAACGGGTGCTGCGCATCGGTGCCATCCCCGATCAGAACCCCGAGAAACTGAACCGCCTCTACGGCCTCGTGGCCGAAGAACTCAGCGAGCAGCTCAAGGTGCCCGTGCAGTTCGTGCCCGTCACCGACTACACCGCCGCCGTGAGCGCCTTCCGCACCGGCGACCTGGACCTGGTGTGGTTCGGCGGCCTCACCGGCGTCCAGGCCCGGCTTCAGAAACCCGGTGCCCGGGCCCTGGCCCAGCGGGACATCGACCGCTCCTTCCACAGCGTGTTCATCGCCAACCCCAGCAGTGGCCTCAAGCCCTTCAGCGCCCAGAGCGACCTGACCCAACTCAAGGGCAAGCGCTTCACCTTCGGCTCCGAGAGTTCCACCTCCGGCCGGCTGATGCCCCAGTACTTCCTCGACCAGGCGGGCGTGCAGCTGAGCGACTTCGCCGGTGGCAACCCGGGCTTCAGCGGCAGCCACGACGCCCTGATCGCCCTGGTTCAGAGCGGCACCTACGACGCCGGCGTGGTGAACGAGCAGGTGTGGCGCAGCCGGATCGAGGAGGGCAAGGTGGACACCACAAAGGTGGTGGAGCTGTGGCGCACCCCCGGCTACGCCAACTACACCTGGGTGGTGCAGCCCGGCCTCGACAAGGACTACGGCGAGGGCTTCACCGAACGGCTGGAGCAGGCCTTCACCGGCCTCGACCCCAAGGATCCCCGCCAGGCTCAGATCCTGGAGCTGTTCGGCGCCGAGACCTTCGTCCCTGCCAGCAACAAGCAATACGAGGCGATCGAGGCGGTGGGGCGCCAGGTGGGCAAGGTCCGCTGATGGATCCCTGCTGGGTGCTTGAGCTGCAGGACGTGAGCGTGTCTGGCCGTGGCCGCCCCCGCCTGGAGGCGGTGACGCTGCAGCTGCAGCCGGGCGAGCGCGTGGCCCTGCTGGGCCCGAGCGGTGCCGGCAAGAGCACCCTGCTCAGCGTGGCCAATGGCCTGCTTCAGCCCGAGGCCGGTGAGGTGCGCTGGCAGGGCCGGCCCCTGGCCCGCTCCAGACGCGCCCGCCGCCTGCAGCAGGCCCGCATCGGCACCCTCTGGCAGGACCTGCGCCTGATCGAGGAGCTCAGCGTGCAGCAGAACCTCAATGCCGGCCGCCTGGCCGTCTGGGGCTGGCCGCGGGCGTTGCTCAACCTGCTGCTGCCGCTGGAGAGCGCCGCCTGCAGCGCCGTGCTGGCCCGCCTGGATCTCGATCCGGCCCTGCTGGATCAGCCTGTGGCCCGCCTCTCGGGCGGTCAGCGGCAGCGGGTGGCCCTGGCCCGGTTGCTGCGCCAGGAGCCGGTGCTGCTGCTGGCCGATGAGCCCCTGGCCAGCCTGGACCCCCGGCTGGCCGAAGACCTGCTGCGCCTGCTGCTGGAGCAGGGCCGCCAGCCCCGCGCCCTGTTGCTGAGCCTGCACCGCCCAGACCTGGTGGCTGGCTTCGATCGCGTGCTGGGGCTGCGCCAGGGCCGACTCGTGTTCGACCTGCCGGTGAGGGGCCTCACCAGCGCAAGGCTGGAGGCGCTCTACGCCGAAGCGCCCGTGGGGCGATGAGCAGTGGAGCGATGAGGAGTGGGGCCCTGCGGCCGGCGGCGCCGCTGTGGTTGCTGCTGCCCGCCCTCGCGGCGGTGCCGCTGCTGATCGCGCTGCCGGGCATCAGCCATGGCGGGGGCTGGAGCCTGATCGGGCGGTTCCTGCTGGGCGCTCTCCAGCCCTCCCTGGACCCGGTGGTGCTGGGCTCGGTGCTGGAGGGGCTCGGGGTGACCCTCGCCATCGCCCTGCTGGGCTGGGCCCTCAGCATGGTGCTCGGCCTGAGCCTGGGCATCGCCAGCTCGCGGCGCGTGTGGCTCACCTGCCTGGGAACGGCCCGGCCGGCCGGGCTGATCCGGCGGCTGCTGGCTCTGCCCCGCTCGATCCACGAGCTGCTCTGGGGCCTGGCCCTGCTGCAGCTGCTGGGGCTGCAGCCGGTGGTGGCGATCGCGGCGATCGCCCTGCCCTTCGGCGCCCTGGTGGCCCGGGTGGTGAGCGATCAGATCGACAACCTGCCCACCACGGGCCTCGAGGCCCTGCGCTCCAGCGGGGCGGCGGCGCCGGCGGCCCTGCTCACCGCCCTGGGGCCACCGCTGCTTCCCCAGCTGATCAGCTACGGCGGCTACCGGCTGGAATGCGCCCTGCGCAGCGCCACCCTGCTGGGGGTGTTCGGGCTGGGGGGTCTTGGCACGGAGCTGCGGCTCACCCTGCAGTCGCTCGCCTTCCACGAGCTCTGGAGTGGGCTGTGGCTGCTGCTGGCCGCCATGCTGGCGCTGGAGGCGCTGCTGGGCTGGCTGCGCCGTCGCTGGGCGATGCCGGAGCGCCTCAGCCTCGGCCGCGGCGGCGTGGGCTGGCGGGGACGAGAGCTGCTGCTGGCCGGCGGGCTGCTGCTGCCGCTGCTGCTGGCGCTGGCCTGGGCCCTGCAGGTGAATCCGGCCAGCCTGCTGCAGTGGCAGAGCTGGCCCCCCATGGGACCCGCCGACTGGCCTGCCGTGGCAGCCCTGCCCTGGCCCAGGCTGGTGGCCAATACCCTCAGCCTCACGCTGCTGGCCGCTGCCCTGGCGGTGGGCGTGGCGCCCCTGCTGCTGCTGCTGGTGGAGCCCTGGCCCATGGCCCAGGCCGCGCTGCGGGGGCTCTGGGCCATGGGGCGACTCTGGCCGCCGCCGCTGACGGCCCTGCTGCTGCTGTTCGTGCTGGAGCCGGGGGTGATCACCGGAGCGCTGGCCCTGGGCTTTCACAACCTGGGCGTGCTCGGCCGCCTGCTGCTGGAGAGCGCTGAATCCAGCCCCGCCGCAGCCCAGCAGGCCCTGAGCTGTGCCGGGGCGGGCCCCCGCCAGGCCCTGCTCTACGGGCGCTTCAGTGGCCTGGCCCGTCCCTACCTCGCCTACGGCGCCTACCGCGCCGATGTGATCCTGCGGGAATCGGTGGTGGTGGGGCTGGTGGGCGCCACGGGCCTGGGCAGCCAGCTGATGGAGGCCCTCAGTTCCTTCGCCTACGACCAGCTACTGGCCCTGGTGCTGGTCTACGCCCTGCTCACCCTGCTGGGGGAGGAGGGCAGCGATCGGGCCCGGCAGCGCCTGCTGGCGCCCCGGCCGGCAACCGGCTGAGACGCACCAGTCCCTGCTCCAGCAGCTGGTCTGCCGCCTGGGCCTCATCCAGCCCGTCCAGGGCCACGGACTGGCGCCCTCCATGGCGGCCCAAGTCGTGGTCGTAGCAGCGGTCGTAGTAGTCGAGCATCTGGCGGCAGGCCAGGGGCCAGTCGCCGGCAGCGATCGCCGCCAGGGCCACGGCGGTGCGCTGGGGCCCCAGCCGGCGGCTGATGCGACGGGTGGCCTCCGCCAGCGCCTCAGGATCCTGGCCGCCGTAGATCCGCACCAGCTGTTCCACCCGCTCCTCCAGGGGCCGCAGCACCTCCAGCACCGGCGCCTGCTCCATCTGGCGCCAGAGACCGATCGGGATGCGGCAGCGGCCCACCTGGGCACTCTCGGCCTCCAGCCAGATCTCAGCGGCCCCGTCGAGGGCGGTCAGGGCCGTGGCCAGCCGGTTTTCGTAGTGCTCGCTGCTGGGCTGGGGTGGCAGGCCCAGACCGCCGAAGCTGCTGCCGCGATGGTGGGCCAGTCCTTCCAGGTCCACCACCGCCACGCCGCGCTGGGCCAGGCCCAGCAGCAGGTCGGTCTTGCCCGTGCCCGTGCGTCCGCCCAACAGGCGCAGGGGCCAGGGCCGCTCGAACAGCTCCAGCACCCAGCGGCGGTAGGCCTTGTAGCCACCATCGAGCAGCAGGGCCGGCCGATCCAGTTGCTCCGCCAGCCAGGCCACGCTGGCGCTGCGCATGCCGCCCCGCCAGCACATCAGCCGCAGGGGCCCCGGCGGCAGGGCCGCCAGCTCCGCCGCCATCGCCTGCAGCCGCGGGCCCACCAGGCCCAGGCCGCGCAGCACGGCGGCCTCGCGACCGGCCTGCTTGTAGAGGGTGCCGATCTCGGCCCGCTCCTCATCGCTGAACAGGGGCAGGTTGATCGCCCCCGGCCGATGGCCCTGGCTGAACTCCGCTGGACTGCGCACGTCCAGCAGCGGCCCGGCTTGGGCGAGGAAAGCGGCCACCGTCAGCCGGGGTGCCATGGCGATCGCGGCGTCAGGGAGCCAATCCTCCCCGGCCGTGGGCCGCAGCGGCCGGCACCGGGGTGCTGCAGGATCAGCAGCGGTTCCCTTCCCGGCCGTCTCGCCATGGGTCTCCAGGTTCCCCGCAAGCTGATCGTGATCGGGGACAGCGGCGTGTACGGCTGGGGCGATCCCGAGCAGGGGGGCTGGTGCGAGCGGCTGCGGCGGCACTGGATGGCGCTGCCCCAGGCCCCTGTGGTGTACCCCCTGGGGGTACGGGGCGATGGGCTGGAGCGGGTGGCGGCCCGGCTGGAGCGGGAGGTGGGCTGCAGGGGTGAGCTGCGCCGCCAGAGGCCCCAGGGGATCCTGCTGTCGGTGGGGGTGAACGACACGGCCCGGGTGGGTCGTCCGGACGGGCGCCCCCAGCTCGATGCCGATGGCTTTCTCTATGGCCTGCAGCAGCTGTTGCAACGGGCGGGCCAGCTGGCCCCCGTGCTGGTGGTGGGCCTCACCCCGGTGGTGGAGCAGGCGATGCCCTTCGCCGATGTGCTGTGGTATTCCCAGGAGCAGCTGCGGCGCTACGAGGCCCTGCTGGAGCTGGCCTGCCTCGAGGCCGACGTGCCCTTTCTGCCCCTGCTGCGCCCCCTGCTCTGCGA
>NZ_JADEWP010000132.1:0-7187 GCF_015207535.1 Cyanobium sp. LEGE 06143
CCTCCCCCCCGGTTGGGGGAGGGCTATGCCCTGGTGGCCAATCCGTGGCCAGCCGCTGAGCTGCTCAACAGTCTGCTGGTGGCCTCGGGTGAGGCAGCGCGGTCGGCCGAGCGCTGGCAGCGGGTGCTGGAGCGGAGCCTGTGGCACCTGGGTGTCACCGACCCGAGCGGCAGCCTGGTGGGCTTCGTGCGGGTCACCAGTGACCTGGCCCTCAATGCCAACCTCTGGGACCTGTGCTGCGCCCCTGCCGATCCCGAGCGCGACAGGGTGCTGCGGGCGCTGGTGCAGGCCTCCCTGGGCCGGCTGCGGCGGGAGCTCTCAGGCTGCAGCGTGTCGCTGTCGGCTCCACCTGAGGCCATCAAGGCGTTGCAAGGCCTGGGCTTCATCGTGGATCCAGGCGGCATCCGCGCCATGGGCCTGCATCTCTGAGGCCCGCAGAGCAAAAAAAACCCTCCGACCAGGGCCGAAGGGGAACAGACAGCGGCTGAGCGCAACGAGCATGGAGGGACTCGAACCCCCGACATTCAGAACCGGAATCTGACGCTCTATCCAACTGAGCTACATGCCCAAGCTGCGCCCGTGAGAGGGTGGCTGGCCGCTTGGCTGGCCATGGTGATGGCCGTCTCCGCAGCGGCCTTAGCTTAGCCGCTGGCCGCCACCAGACCCATCAGGCTGGATCGCCTCGAGCTGCTGCAGTTCCGCAACATCGCTCGGCTGGACCTGGGCCTGGAGGCCCCTCGCCTGCTGGTGCTCGGTCCCAATGGCGAGGGCAAGTCGAACCTGCTGGAGGCGGTGGAGCTACTCGGCTCGCTGCGCTCCCACCGCACCGGCTCCGACCGGGACCTGATCCAGCAGGGATGCAGCGGGGCCCGTATCCAGGGCCTCACCACCAGCGGCGATCTGCTGCAGCTCGACCTGCGCCGCAGCGGCGGGCGGCAGGCACGCCGCAACGGCAAGGCTCTGGAGCGGCAGCACGACCTGCACGGCTCACTGCGCTGCGTGAGCTTCAGCGCCCTCGACATGGAGCTCGTGCGGGGAGAGCCTGCCGGAAGGCGCCAATGGCTCGACCGGGTGGTGCTGCAGCTGGAGCCCCTCTATGCCGAGCTGCTCAGCCGCTATGGCCGCCTGATGCGGCAACGCAGCCAGCTGCTGCGGCGGGGCCTGGGCGGCCACGAGCAGGCGGCGCTGCTGGACGCCTTCGACCAGCAGATGGCCCTGGTGGGCACGCGCCTGCACCGCCGGCGGCACCGGGCCCTGCGCCGGCTGGAACCCCTGGCCAGCCGTTGGCAACAGCGCCTCAGCGGCGGTCGCGATGCCCTCACGATCAGCTACCGCAGCGGCACCAAGCTGGAAGGCGAGGAGGCGGAGGAGCCCTGGCGCGCCGCCCTGGCGGCCCAGCTGGTCGCCCAGCGCAGCGAGGAGTTGCGGCTAGGCCAGTGCGGGGTCGGCCCCCACCGCGATGAAGTCGCCTTTGGGCTGGCTGGCCAGCCAGCGCGTCGCTATGGATCGGCGGGGCAGCAGCGCACGCTGGTGCTGGCCCTCAAGCTGGCTGAGCTGGAGCTGGTCCACAGCGTGGTCGGCGAACCACCCCTGCTCCTGCTCGACGACGTGCTGGCCGAACTGGATCCCAACCGCCAGCAGTGGCTGCTCGAGGCCGTGGGCGAGGGGCACCAGTGTCTGGTGAGCGCCACCCACCTGGGGGCCTTTGGTGCTGGCTGGCAGCGGCAGAGCCAGATCGTGCAGCTGCAGGGCGGCGCCGTGGTCGAGGCGAGCTGAGCCCAGGTCCGAGAAGCCTTGCTCTCGCTGGACAGTCGGCGTCACGTAAGGTTGCCTTCCACCTTGATCAGATTCGATGATCCAGACCCTGCCTTGCCTCCATCCCCACCCCGGATGGAACGCAGCCCAAGCCGCAGCACATGCCGCCGCCCAAGCCTCCAGCCAGCCTGCTCCGATCACCGACACCGTCGGAAAACACTGCATTCTCGAGCTCTATGGGTGCGATCACGCCCGGCTCGACGACGAAGCCTTTCTCAGGGACACCATCACCGCCGCAGCGAAACGGGCTGGTGCCACCCTTCTGAACCTGATCACCCACCGCTTCGAGCCCCAGGGCGTCACCGGACTGGCCCTTCTGGCCGAATCGCACATCTCCATCCACACCTGGCCGGAATCCGGCTACGCCGCCGTGGATGTGTTCACCTGCGGCGACCACACCATGCCCGAGCGGGCCTGCGCCGTGCTCGCCGAGGAACTCGCCGCCGCCGATCACAAGCTCACCAGCTTCCGGCGAGAAACCCCCGGCGCCATCCAGGTCAGCAGCCGTCTGCCGGCTGAGGCGGCCTGAGCGGTGCGAGGCCGCGATTGAGCTTGCCGCTCACCAGGCCCTCCAGATCCACCGCCACAGCGGTGAAGCCGAGGGCCTGAAACGCCTCCACCAGCTGCCGGCGGCGGGAACCATCCCGCCACTGCTCCAGGGCAGCCGTGAGTTCCGACTCCGGCAATTCGATGCGGGCCGTCTCCCCCTGGCAGCGCACCCGCAGCCGGGGCCAACCCCGTTCCAGCAACCAGGCCTCGGCGGCCGCCACCTGGTGCAGCCGGGCCGCCGTGATCGCCTCGCCATAGGGGAAGCGGGAGGCCAGGCAGGGCTGGGCAGGCTTGTCCCACCAGGGCAGACCCAGGGCCCTGGAGATCTGACGCACCCCGGCCTTGTCGATGCCGACTTCGGCCAGGGGTGAGCGCACCCCGTGCTCCCGCGCAGCGCGGATGCCGGGGCGGTGGTCGCCGAGATCGTCGTGGTTGACGCCGTCGAGCACCGCCGCATCGCCGGCCGCCGCCGCCACCGGCGCCAGCAGCCGGTGCAATTCACGCTTGCAGGCGTAGCAGCGCTCAACCGGGTTCGAGCTGTAGGCCGGGTCGGCCAGTTCGGCGGTGGCAATCTCCCGGTGGGCGATGCCCAGCCAGCGGGCCTGGGCGGCGGCTTCCTGGCGCAGGTGGGGAGCGAGGGCCGGCGACACGCCGGTGATCGCCAGCGCCGCGCTGCCGCATTGCTCCACCGCGAGGCAGGCCACCAGGGCGCTGTCCACCCCGCCGGAGTAGGCCACCACCACCTGGGGCAGGGCCGCCATGGCCTGCCGCAACGCCTCCAGACCTTCCTCGAGGCTGGGGGGCAGGCGCTCCAGGAGGGTGAACGTCAAGGCAGCAAGAGCAGGGGCCGGCGGCCGGGGTTCGATCCTGGCAGCTGCGGCCGACGGCTGGCCGCCAAACAGGCCGGTTGTGGTGGGTAGCATCGGGCGCGCAGCACGGCAGCGATGAGTCCGAGCACCACCGAGCCGTCAGGCCTGGGCCAGGGCAGCCCTGGCGGTGGATCAGGCCGAGCCAGTGCCTCGGGGATCGGCATCCGCACCGCCTCAGGCCGCGATGAACGCACCCATGGCCAGCTGCACGTCTATGACGGCGATGGCAAAGGCAAGAGCCAGGCCGCCCTGGGGGTGGTGCTGCGCACCATCGGCCTGGGCATCTGCGAGCAGAAGCGCACCCGGGTGCTGCTGCTGCGCTTCCTCAAGGGCCCGGGCCGGGCCTACGACGAGGATGCCGCCATTGAGGCCCTGCAACAGGGCTTTCCCCATCTGATCGACCAGGTGCGCACCGGCCGGGGCGACTTCTTCAGCGCCGAGCAGGCCACCCGCTTCGACCGGCAGGAAGCACAGCGTGGCTGGGACATCGCCAAGGGCGCCATCGCCAGCAACCTCTACTCCGTGGTGGTGCTCGACGAGCTCAACCCCGTGCTCGACCTGGGCCTGCTGGATCGGGAGGAGATCTGCCGCAGCCTCGCGGCCAAGCCCGATGGCATGGAGGTGATCTGCACTGGCCGCGGCGCCCCGCCCCAACTGGTGCAGCTGGCTGATCTGCATTCCGAGATGCGGGCCCATCGCCGCCATGGTGACGCCGCCACCGCCGCCGCCGGCCTCGACGGCATCGAGATCTACACCGGCGAGGGCAAGGGCAAGAGCACCAGCGCGCTGGGCAAGGCCCTGCAGGCGATCGGGCGGGGCATCAGCCAGGACAAGAGCCACCGGGTGCTGATCCTGCAGTGGCTCAAGGGCGGCAGGGGATACACGGAAGACGCGGCGATCGCCGCCCTGCGCGAGAGCTATCCCCATCTGGTGGATCACCTGCGCTCGGGCCGCGATGCGATCGTGTGGCGCGGCCAGCAGCAGCCCATCGACTACGTGGAGGCCGAGAGGGCCTGGGAGATCGCCAGGGCCGCCATCTCCAGCGGCCTCTACAAGACGGTGATCCTCGATGAGATCAACCCCACCGTGGATCTGGAGCTGTTGCCCCAGGAGCCGATCGTGCAGACCCTGCTGCGCAAGCCAGCCGAAACCGAGGTGATTCTCACCGGCCGCTGCCGCAACCTACCCGCCTACTTCGACCTCGCCACCGTGCACTCCGAGATGGTGTGCCACAAGCACTACGCCGAGCGCGGCGTGGATCTCAAACGGGGGGTGGATTACTGAGCCCGAAGGCTCAGCGGCGCCTCGGCTCAGTAGCGCTGCACCGAGGGATCCACCTCCTGGCTCCAGGCGTCGATGCCGCCATTCACATTCACCCCCTCGATGCCGTGGCGGCCGAGGGCGATCAGGGCCTTGGCACTGCGGCCGCCCAGCTTGCAGTGCACGTAGAGCTTCCTGCCTTCAGCCAGCTGGCGCACCTGCTCAATCGCCGCGCCACTCTCAATGTGATCAAGGGGCACCAGCACGGCCCCGGGAATCACGGCGATGTCCGCCTCCTGGGGATTGCGCACATCCAGCAGCAGGATGTCTTCAAGCTCACCATCGATCACGGTCTTGAGCTCCGCCACCGTGATGCTGGGCACACTGCCGGCCTCCTCCTGGCCCGGAGCCGTGCCGCCCACGCCGCAGAACTCCTGGTAGTCGATCAGCTTGTCGATCACCGGGCGCTCGGGGTTGGGGCGCAGCTTCAGCTCCCTGAACTTCATGCCCAGGGCATCGAACAGCAGCAGGCGGCCGCTGAGGGTGGTGCCCAGGCCGGTGATGATCTTCACCGCCTCGGTGGCCTGGATCACGCCGATGATGCCGGGCAGCACACCCACCACCCCGCCTTCGGCGCAGGAGGGCACCATCCCCGGCGGCGGCGGCTCGGGGAAGAGGTCGCGGTAGTTGGGGCTTTCGGCATCCAGGTTGAACACCGTGGCCTGGCCCTCGAAGCGGAAGATCGAGCCGTAGACATTGGGCTTGCCCAGCAGCACGCAGGCGTCGTTCACCAGGTAGCGGGTGGGGAAGTTGTCGGTGCCGTCGCAGACCAGGTCGTAGGGCTCGATGATCGCCAGGGCGTTCTCGCTGCTGAGGGCCGTCTCGTAGAGATCCACCTGGCAGTGCGGGTTGATCTCAAGGATGCGGGCCCTGGCCGACTCGATCTTGGGCTTGCCCACCCAGCTGGTGCCGTGGATCACCTGGCGCTGCAGGTTGGAGTGGTCCACCACGTCGAAATCGACGATGCCGATCCGGCCCACCCCGGCCGCAGCCAGGTAGAGCAGCAGGGGCGAGCCCAGGCCACCGGTGCCCACGCAGAGCACGGAGGAGGCCTTGAGACGCTTCTGGCCCTCCATGCCCACCTCCGGCAGGATCAGGTGGCGCGAAAAGCGCACAACCTCATCGGGGCTGAGCTGGACTCCAGTGGTGTCGGGGGGGAGCATCGGCGGCGAGGGGCCCGGGCCACACAGCCACGGACCAGGTCAATGCTCCATTCTCCACGGCAGCGGCCTGGGCAGGGTGTTCCCCTCCTCCAGCCACCAGGCCAGCGCCTCGCCCTGGCGCCCCAGAATCACCATCAGGGCTGGCGCGCAGGTGAGGGCCAGGTCGGTGGGGGAGGGCTCTGCGGCAGTTTCCGGGTGGCTGTGGGCAGCGCCCAGCACCTGCAGGCCCCGCTGCCGCGCCCAGCGCTGGGCCACCAGTTGCTCCCTCGGATCAATGGCGAAACGGCGTTGCCGCTCCCCAGGCGGCGACCACACATTCAGGCAGGGCCAGAGCCGCTGCAGCTGCCAGAGCTGGTCAAGGCCGCGGCCCCGGCGTGTGCCCAGCAACAGGCAGCAGCCCTCTTCGGGCGCAGCGGAGCGCAAGATGGCGCCCAGGGCGGTGAGCAAGCCGGGATCAACGCCCAGGCCGGTTGGCGCGTTGGAGGTCACCCCGATACCTTATGGATCACTGTGATCCGGAGCCCGGCCCAGGCCATGAGCGACACCCCTACCCCCACGGTTGAAACCGAGCCCATGGCCGATGCTGATCCCACGCCGACCCCTGAAGCCTCTGCTGGCGAAGGCATCGACACCGCCGCGTTCAAGGAACGCTACAAGGAGGTTCTCGGCAGCATCAACCAGACCCTGGGCCAGATCGACTGGAGCCAGATGGGCCGGATCGGCAAGGCCGGCGGCATTCTGCTCGTGGTGATCATCGCCCAGATCCTGATCAAGGGCGTGCTCGACACCGTCAACCTGCTGCCCCTCGTGCCCGGCCTGCTGGAGCTGCTCGGCCTGGTGGTGGTGGGCCAGTGGGGCTGGAAGAACCTCACCACCAGCGAAAAGCGCAGCGCCGTGGTCAACAAGCTGCAGACACTCCGCAACGAGTATCTGACCTGACGGACTCCTGGCCAGCCCCCTGCCTTCAGGGGGTGTCCAGCAGGCTGAGCATCGACGCTTCGGCCTGGCGGCGGTAGCCACCGCCGAACAGGTTGGCGTGGTTGAGCAGGTGATAGAGGTTGTAGAGCTCCACACGGCCAGGCGCCCCGCTGGGCAGGGGCCAGGTGGCTTGATAGGCCGCAAAAAAGCTGGCGGGGAAGCCTCCGAACAACTGCGCCATGGCCAGATCCACTTCCCGGTCGCCCCAGTAGGCCGCAGGGTCGAACAGGGCCGCACCGCCGCCGCGGAGCAGCCCGGCATTGCCGCTCCAGAGGTCGCCGTGCACGAGCACCGCTTCCGGCTCATGGGAGGCAAGCCGCTCCTGAGCCCGCTCCAGAACGGCGTCCGCGCTGGCAAAGGCCTCACCCCGCGCCGCCGCCATGGCCAGCTGGGGCTTCAGCCGACGCTGCACGAAGAAGCTGGCCCAACGGGGGAGCCAGCCATTGGCCTGGGGAGCTGAGCCGATGAAGTTGTCGGTCTCGAAGCCATAGCC
>NZ_JADEWP010000135.1:0-7012 GCF_015207535.1 Cyanobium sp. LEGE 06143
GCCATGTGAGCACGGTGATGGGCCTGGAGGAACTCCACCCCCTGGTGGAGCGGCATCGGCTGCCCGTGGTGGTGAGCGGCTTCGAGCCCGAGGAGCTGCTGCGCGGCGTGCTGGGCTGTGTGGAGCTGCTGGAGGCCGGCAGGCCCGCCGTGCTGAACGCCTACCCGCACGTGGGCCATCAACAGCGACAGGTTGGCCAGGCCCAACCGGGCCGTCTGCTGAGCCAGCAGCGCCGTGGCCGGAGCGGTGGTCTCGAAGCCCACGGCCAGGAACACCACCTGGTGGGCGGGGTGGCTCTGGGCCAGGGCGATCGCCTGCAGGGGAGAGGTGAGCAGGCGCACGTCCCCCCCCGCGGCCCGCACCCGCAGCAGGTCGTCGCCCGGCTCGCTGCCCGGCACCCGCAGCATGTCGCCATAGGCGCAGAGGATCACCTCCGGGCGACGGGCCAGAGCCAGGGCCTGGTTGATGCTGGCGGCGGGGGTGACGCACACCGGACAGCCCGGCCCGTGGATCAGCCGCAGCCCATCCGGCAGCAGCTGGTCGAGGCCCCAGCGCACGATGGCGTGGGTCTGGCCGCCGCACACCTCCATCAACGTCCAGGGACGGGTGACCGTGGCCCGCAGCCTGGCGGCCAGCGCGGTGACCGCCGCGGTGCTGCTCACCAGGGCCCCCGGGCCGTGGCCGCGCCGGCCGGGCTGTAGCTGTGGATGGCCTGCATGTACTGGGCCCGCTCGTACTCCTCGGGATTGGGGCAGTGGGCCTGACTCATGCAGCCGATCAGGGCGGCCACGCTCGCCACCTCGTGGTCGCGCATCCAGGTGGCGAGTTCATCCTCCAGCCCCTGCAGGCGTCCGGGGCCATGGCGCAGCAGGGCCGCCACCACCTGGGTGGCGGCGGCACCGGCCATCAGCAGACGCACCACATCGGTGCCGCGGTGGACGCCACCGCTGCCGATCAGGTCCAGGCCCACGCGGCCGTGCAGCAGGGCGATCCAGCGCAGCGGCAGGCGCAGGTCGTGGGGGGTGCTGAGCAGCAGGTTGGGCCGCACGGTCATCGACTCGATGTCGATGTCTGGCTGGTAGAAGCGGTTGAACAGCACCAGCCCCTGGGCACCCGAGTGCTCCAGGCGCCGGGCCATCGCTCCGAAGTTGCTGAAGAACGGCCCCAGCTTCACGGCCAGCGGCAGGGCCACCTCGGCGCGCACCTCCCGCACGATCTCCTCCACCTGGGCTTCGATCGCGGCGCTGGAGAGCTCCGGATCGGTGGGAATGGCGTAGATGTTCAGCTCCAGGGCCGCGGCGCCGGCCGCCTCGATGCGGCGGGCGGTCTCCACCCAGCGGCCAGGGCTGCGGCCATTGAGGCTGGCGATCACCGGGATGGCCAGGCGGCGGCAGGCCTGCTCGATCAGGCGCAGGTAGGCGTCGGCTCCGCCGTGCTCCAGCGCCGCCTCCGGCAGGTAGCTGAGGGCCTCGCCGTAGCTCTCGGCGCCCTGCTGGCCATAGCGGTGCAGGGCCAGCTGCTCCTGCTCGATCTGCTCCTCGAACAGCGAGTGCAGCACGATGGCCGCCGCACCGCAGCGCTCCAGCTCCTGCAGCGCCTCGATGCTGTCGCTCAGCGGACCGGCAGCACCCACCACCAGGGGCGTGCGCAGGGGCAGGCCGAGGTAGGTGGTGGCGAGGTCGGGCCCGGTCATGGCCGGCTGGGGCTGCTCTGGCCACTCCAGGGTTGGGCCAGGGCGCAGTAGCTGGCCCAGCGGCGGGCCCGCTCGGCCTCGGCCTGATTCAGGAGCTCGCGGGCCCGCTCGGGCCGGCTGTAGCGGAGCACCTCGAAGCGCTGTTCGGCGGCCATCGCCTCCCGCAGGGAGCGCTGCGGCGCTGGGCTATCGAGCTGCAGCGGGTTCTCGCCCCGCTCGGCGCGGCGGGGGTCGTGGCGGTAGAGGAGCCAGCGGCCCGAGTCCACGGCCAGCTTCTGGTGTTCCATGCCATGGGCCATGGGGATGCCGTGGGCGATGCAGTGGGAGTAGGCCAGGATCAGGGAAGGGCCCGGATAGCTCTCGGCCTCCAGGAAGGCCCGGATCGTGTGCTCGTCGCGGGCGCCCATCGCCACGCTGGCCACGTAGACGTGGCCGTAGGTCATCGCCATCAGGCCCAGATCCTTCTTGGCGGCGGCCTTGCCCGAGGCCGCGAACTTGGCCACGGCCCCGAGCGGTGTGGCCTTGGAGGCCTGACCACCGGTGTTGGAGTACACCTCGGTGTCGAGCACCAGCACGTTCAGATCGCGACCGCTGGCCAGCACGTGGTCGAGCCCGCCGAAACCGATGTCGTAGGCCCAGCCATCGCCGCCCACCAGCCAGACGCTGGTCTTGGTGAGGGCATCGGCCAGATCCAGCAGGCGTTCGGCCAGCGGGCGATCGGAGAGGCTCAGGCCGCCAGGCTCCTGGCCGCCATCGAGGCCGAGCAACCGCTGCAGGCAGCGCTTCAACTCAGCCACCCGCTGGCGCTGCTCCAGGATCGCGGCCTCGCTGGCCTGGTCGGCTGGGGCGCCGCCGGCGTGGGCCCGGGTCGCCTCCACCAGCCTGGGCGGCAGCAGCGGCGCCAGCTGAGCCAGCAGCTCCAGGGCCATGGCGCGCTGCTGATCCAGGGCCACCCGCATGCCGTAGCCGAACTCGGCGTTGTCTTCAAACAGGGAGTTGCTCCAGGCGGGGCCCCGCCCCTCGGCATTGGCGCTCCAGGGGGTGGTGGGCAGGTTGCCGCCGTAGATGGAACTGCAACCGGTGGCATTGGCCACCAGCATGCGATCGCCGAACAGCTGGCTGGCCAGCTTGAGGTAGGGGGTTTCGCCGCAGCCGGCGCAGGCGCCCGAGAAGGCGAACAGGGGCTCCAGCCATTGCTGGTGGGCGACGCGGTGCGGATCCAGCAGCTCCCGGGGCGGATGGGGCAGCTGCAGGAAGAAGTCCCAGTGGCCGCGGGCGGCCGGCAGCTCGGCGCGCCGGGGGGCCATGTTGATCGCCTTGCGCTTCGGCTGGCTGCGATCGCGCACCGGGCAGACCTCCACGCACAGGGAGCAGCCGGTGCAGTCTTCAACGGCCACCTGCAGGGTGAATGTCTGGCCGGCGAACGTCTGGTCCCGGCAGGGGGCTGTGCGAAAGCCCTCAGGCGCCGCCGCGAAGGCCTCAGGCGCCGCCAGCTTGGCGCGGATCACCCCGTGGGGACACACCAGCACGCACTTGCCGCACTGCACGCAGAGGTCGCTCTCCCACACCGGCACGGCCGTGGCGATGTTGCGCTTCTCCCACTGGGCCGTGCCCACAGGCCAGGTGCCATCGCAGGGCAGGGCGCTCACCGGCAGCTCGTCCCCACGGCGCTCCAGCATCGGCCCGATCACCTCCCGCACGAAGGCCGGCGCGCCGGCCAGGCGCTCGCCGGTGCCCGGCAGGGTGGCCGGATCAGGCGGGGCAGCCTGGGGGTCATTGCTGCCGGCGGCAGCCAGGGCGTCGAGCTGGTGCCAGTCGAGGGGCTCCAGGTGGTCGAGGCTGGCATCGAGGGCCGCCAGGTTCATCGCCACCACCGCCTCGCCCTTGCGGCCGTAGTTTTGGTGGATCGAGGCGCGGATGCGGGCGATCGCCTCCTGCCGGGGCAGCACGCCACTGAGGGCGAAGAAACAGGCCTGCATCACGGTGTTGATGTGGGGCCCCATGCCGGCCTGGCGCGCCACCCGCTCGGCGTTGATCTGATGCACCTGCAGGCCGGCTTGCCTGATCTGCTGCCGCACGGGCTCGGGCAGCCGGATCCAGGTTTCGGCGCTCTCGAACGGGCTGTTCAGCAACAGCACCGCGCCGGGCTCGATGCCCGCCAGCAGATCGAAACGGCGCAGGAAGTCCCACTGGTGGCAGGCCACGAAGGTGGGCCGCTGGATCAGGTAGGTGGAGCGGATCGGCTGCGGCCCGAAGCGCAGGTGCGACACCGTGACCGAGCCGGCCTTCTTGGAGTCGTAGACGAAGTAGCCCTGGGCGTGCAGATCGGTGCCCTCGCCGATGATCTTGATGGCGGCCTTGTTGGCGCCCACGGTGCCATCGGAGCCGAGGCCGTAGAACACAGCCCGCACCTGGCCACTCTGGGCCCGGGGGCGCTCGGTGACGAAGGCCTGATCGACGGCCAGGGAGCGCCGGGTCACGTCGTCGTGGATGCCCACGCTGAAGTGATTGAGGGGCCGGGCACCATCGCCTGAGCCGGCGAGTGCCGCCTGGAGGTGATCGAACACGGCCTTCACCATCGCCGGCGTGAACTCCTTGGAGGAGAGTCCGTAGCGGCCCCCCAGCAGCAGCGGCTGCGGCTGGGGGCCATGCATCTGGCGCCACTCCTCGCTGACGGCGGCGAGCACGTCGAGGTAGAGCGGTTCGCCCGGAGCGCCGGGCTCCTTGCAGCGATCCAGCACCGCGATCGCCCGGGTGCTGGCGGGCAGGGCCTCCACCAGCCAGCGGGCCGCGAAGGGCCGGAACAAACGCAGCTTCAGCACCCCCACCCGCTCGCCGCGGGCCTGCAGGGCCTCGCTGGCCTCCAGGGCGGTTTCGGCCCCCGAGCCCATCAGCACCAGCACCCGCTCGGCATCGGCGGGGCCGGCGTAGTCGTAGGGGCGGTAGTGGCGGCCGGTGAGGGCGGCGAACCGCTGCATCGCCTCCAGCAGATGTCCCGGCGCGGCGTCATAGAACCGGTTCACCGCTTCCCGCGCCTGGAAGTAGACATCCGGGTTCTGGGCGGTGCCGCGCAGCATCGGATGGGCCGGACTCAGGGCCCTGGCGCGGTGATCCCGGATCGCCTGCTCCGGGATCATCTGGCGCAGCAGCTCGTCGTCGAGGTCGTGCACCTTCTGAATCTCGTGGGAGGTGCGGAAGCCGTCGAAGACGTGCAGGAAGGGCAGGCGGCTGAGCAGGCTGGCCCGGGCGGCGATCACGGCGCCATCGGCGGCCTCCTGCACCGAGGACGAGCAGAGGATGCCGCAGCCGCTGCCCCGGGTGGCCATCACGTCGCTGTGGTCGCCGAAGATCGAGAGCCCCTGGGCCGCCAGGGAGCGGGCCGCCACATGCAGCACCGCAGGCGTGAGCTCGCCGGCCAGCTTGTAGAGGTTGGGCAGCATCAGCAGCAGCCCCTGGGAGGCCGTGAAGGTGGTGGTGAGCGCCCCGGCCTGGAGGGCGCCGTGCACCGTGCCGGCCGCCCCCGCCTCGCTCTGCAGCTCCACCACCTCCGGCACCGCTCCCCAGAGGTTGGGGCGCCCCTCGGCGGCCCAGGCATCGGCCCATTCTCCCATCGGCGAAGCCGGCGTGATCGGGTAGAGGGCGATCACCTCGTTGAGCCGGTAGGCCACCCGGGCGACGGCCTCGTTGCCATCCACCGTGATGCAGGCGCCTGGATCTGGTCTTGCGGCAACGGTCATGGCTCAAGCTCCGCCAGGGGGGATTCGGTGTCGTCATCCACCAGCGCCAGGGCCACGCCCACGTGCACCAGCACCCGATCGCCCACCAGCGCCTGGGGCAGACAGGCCAGGCTCACCTGCTGGCGCACGCCGCCGAAATCCACCTCGGCCCGGCGCCAGAGGGGATCGGCGGCGTCGCTGATCGCCAGGATCAATCCTGCTGTGGCCAGGCACATGGCCGTGCCGCGAGGGCTACTTCCATTCTAGGAAGGCCACTCACAAACTGCCCACAGCTGGCCCAGGGCGAGGCCGCCGTCGTTGCAGGGCACCTGCTCACTCCAGAAGGGCCGCAGGCCCGCGGAGCGGGCGGCCGCGGCGCAGAGCTCCAGCAGCAGAGCGTTCTGGAAGCAGCCCCCGGCCAGCGCCAGGGGCGCCCCTGGCGGCGCGGCCGCAGCCGCAGCAGCCGCCATCGCATCAGCCAGGGCCTGGTGCACTGCCAGCGACAGCCTGGCTGCGTCCACCCCCTGGCTGCGCTGCTCCAGCAGGTGGCGCAGCAAGGGCTGCCAGTCCAGCCAGCCCAGGGGCAGGTCCGGGGCCGGCAACAGCGGCAATAGCGGTGAACCGCCGGCCCGCCTGGAGTTGGCCTTCCGCTGGCCCTCAGCCCGCCGCTGGGCCTGGGAGCGCCGCTGGGCCTGGGCGCGGCGGGCGAGTCCCTCCAGCAGCAGGCCGGCCTGGCCTTCATGGCTCTGCCGCTGACACGCCCCCAGCAGCGACGCCACGCCGTCAAAGAGCCGCCCCACCGATGAGGTCTGGGGTGCCTGGCAGCCGGCCCGCAGCGCCGCCAGCAGCAGGGGCAGCTCCGCTTCGGCAAAGGCCTCGCGGCAGCACTGCGCGGCCGGATGGTCGAGCCAGCGCCCATCCTCCAGAGCGGCCAGCAGGCCCAGCGCCACCCGACAGGGCTCCCGCATGGCCCGCTCACCGCCGGGCAGGGGAAAGGGCCGTAGGGCCGCCAGCCGCTCGGCTGCAGGTCGCGTGGACCCCAGGCTGTTGAGCCGCAGCAATTCGCCGCCCCAGAGCTGGTGGCCGGTGTCCTGGCCGGGGGCGTAGCCCAGGCCATCCCAGGCCCACACCAGCAAGGGCAGCGGCAAGCCGTGTTCCGCCGCCACCGCCAGGCCATGGGCCCGGTGGTGCTGCACCGGCACCAACCTCACCCGCTCTGGGCCGGCTGCCTGACGGCTCCAGCTGGTGAGGGCGTCGTTGGCCAGCCGCTGGCTGACGTAGCCCGGATGGGCATCACAGACGATCAACTGCGGCGGCTGCGGCCCCGCCCGTGGTTCCTGCAGCCACACCTCCAGCACCCTGTGCTGGCGCGGACCGGCCAGATCCCCCAGGTGGGGCGCCAGCCGGATGTGCCCGCCGCTGGCCTCGGCGGCGGCGTTCTTGAGATCGCCCCCCAGGGCCAGGGCGCGGCAGTCGACAGGTGGGGCCAGCGGCAGCAGCAGGGCGGYGRGGNNATGSCSGTGAGACTCATGCCCAGGGAGGCGAAGGCGCCGGCGGTGGGGCCGATCTCGAAGGCGCGCACGGTGCCCAGGGCATGGCCGGT
>NZ_JADEWP010000046.1:0-14368 GCF_015207535.1 Cyanobium sp. LEGE 06143
GGCTGGCTCCGATGGCGCAGGCTCGGGGGGAGAGGGCTCGATGGAGTTCTGGGGGGCAGGCTCAGGCCTGAAATCCGGGCTGAATCCAGGCTTGAACCCAGCACCCGAACCTGGGCCGAGCCCCTGCAGCAGGCCTGTCAGATCGGGGCCGCTTGAGCCCAGCAGCTGGAGATCGATCGGCGGCGCCAGACCCAGCTCGATCGAGCCGGCCGACCCGCTGGAGCCCTCGGGGGTGCCGGATTCAGTTCGGCCGGGCTCCTGGGCCAGGGAGTCATGGAACCGGGCCCGTTCCTCCTGGGCCTGACGCTGGCGCAGCCGTGCCATCTGGGCCGCCATGGCCGCCACCTGCTCCACCGTCAGCAGGGTCTTGGCCCGCCTGGCCAGGTCGGCCATGCGCAGGTGCCACTGCCGGCGCTGCCGGGCGGAGAGATTGGCGTAGCGCTCCGGCTCGATCTGGGTGGCCAGATGAAAACAGGCCTGCTGAATCGCGTTCAGCAGAGCGTCTCTGAGCACCTGGAGATAGAGAGCCAGGTGGCGGTAGAGCTCGGGGTTGGATTGCTCCAGCCCCGCCCTGATGGCGCCGAGTCTGCGGTGGGCATCCTGGAGTGCTTCCACGGCAGGGGGGGCGGAACGGTCCGCTGGGATGGATCGGATCGGGTCGGGGTCCAGCAGATCAGGAGGCCTGCATGGCGGCCACCTCGGCGGCGAAGTCCATTTGCTTCACTTCAATCCCCTCACCGAGATTGAAGCGTACGAACCGTCGCACCTGGATGTTCTCCCCCACCTTGCCGGCCACCTGCTTGACCAGTTCAGCCACGCTGAGGGTGTTGTCCTTGATGTAGGGCTGATCCATCAGGGCCAGTTCCTTGAGGCGCTTACCGATCCGGCCGGCCACGATCCTTTCCTTCATCTCCTCCTTCTTGCCGGCCAGATCATCGCGGCCCATCTCGATCTGCTTTTCCCGCTCAGCGATCTGAGCTGGAATCGCATCGGTGTTCACGTACTCCACCGATGGGCAGGCTGCGATCTGCATCGCCACATTGCGGATCAGCTCCTGGAAGATTTCGCCGCGGGCCACGAAATCGGTTTCGCAGTTCACCTCCACCAGCACGCCAACCCGCGCGCCGGTGTGGATGTAGGAGCCGATGGCGCCTTCGGCAGCGGTGCGGCCCGATTTTTTCTCGGCGGAGGCGATGCCCTTCTGGCGCAGCCACTCGATCGCTTTGTCGGCATCTCCCTTGGTTTCGGTGAGCGCCTTCTTGCAATCCATCATGCCGGCGCCGGTCTTGTCGCGCAGGTCTTTGACCAGCTTTGCTGAAATCTCAGCCATGGGTGAGGAACTCAGGGTGAAAGGGTAGTCAGGGGGCGGAGCGTGGGCTCCGGCTCAGGCTGGTCTGCTCAGGCCTCGTCGTTCTGACCCTGCTCGCCGCCGTGGCGGCCTTCGTTGATGGCATCAGCCAGCCGGCCCAGCACCAGTTGCACCGAACGCACGGCGTCGTCGTTGCAGGGGATCGGCACGTCGCAGAGATCGGGGTCGCAGTTGGTGTCGAGCATCGACACCAGGGGGATATCGAGCTTGCGGGCCTCGAGCACAGCGTTGGTTTCACGGCGCTGATCCACCAGCACCACCACATCGGGCAGGCGCCGCATGCTCTTCAGGCCACCCAGGTATTTCTGCAGGCGGTCGAGCTCGCGGCGCAGCACAGCCCCTTCCTTCTTGGGACGCATGGCGATCGCGCCTGAGGCCTCCATGCGCTCCAGATCCTTGAGCCGCTCGATCCGGGCCCGCATCGTGGTCCAGTTGGTGAGCATGCCGCCCAGCCAGCGCTGGTTCACATAGGCGGCGCCGCAACGGCTGGCCTCCAGGGCGATCACTTCGGAGGCCTGCTTCTTGGTGCCCACGAACAGGAAACGCTTGCCGCTGCGAGCCGCACTGCGGACCCACTTGTAGGCGTTGTTCATGCAGACAGCAGTCTGCACGAGATCAATGATATGAACCCCATTGCGCGCGCAGTAGATGTAGCGCGACATCTTGGGATTCCAGCGACGGGTCTGGTGCCCAAAGTGGGCGCCAGCCTCCATCATTTCGGAGAGAGTGACAACAGCCATGGTGTGGGGGGTTTCGGGTTTGCCTCCACCTGCCTAGGGATCGAAGCGCTCCACTCTCCGCAGACAGCACCGATTGCGGTGGCGTCCCCGGTTGGGTTGGAGCCCGTGATCACCCGAAACACGCAGGTGTGCGGAATGAAATTGGACCAGATCACCCTACCAAAGCGATGCCTCACGGACCCTGGAACATCCGCTCAGGCCAGGCCCTGGCGCCGTGCCTCCAGCTGCAGGGTGCGCACCCCGAGGCGATTGAGAGGAATCCGCAACAGCTCAAGCGCCAGGGCCGCCCGATCGCGGCGCACCAGCCAGGCCAGCACCGGCCTGAGGCTGCGCTCATTCAGCAGGCCGCCCAGGGTGAGCAGCTCCCAGAGCAGGCGGTGATACCAGGTGAACTGGGTGATCATCCGCACCCGCTGGCTGGGGTGCTTGCGGAAGAACACCAGGGCCATCCTGGCCCGCTCCCTCTCCACCCGGATCAGGTCGGCGATCTGCTCCAGCCGGAAGGCCGGGTGCCAGTGGTAGCCCACGGCCTCGGGGCAGCGGATCAGGGCCACCCCCAGGCGCCGGAGCCGTTCGCCCAGCTCGAGATCCTCCCAGCCATAGAGCTGAAAACCTGTGTCGAACAGCCCGGCCTGCTCCAGCAGCTCGCGGGCGATGGCCACATTGCCGGTGGCGAAATAGGCCCAGGAATGATCCCGCAGCTTGTGGCGCTCCGCCGTGGGCTCGTTGAAGTTGGAGGTGTTGATCACAGCCCCGTAGGTGAAGCAGCGCTGGTGGCCGAGGCGCTGCCAGGCCTGCTCCAGAGCCTGGGTGTGGCAGAGCAGGAAGCGCGGGGTCACCACCAGGTCGCTGTCGATGAACACCACCACCTCGCCCCGGGCGGCCTCAACGCCGCGGTTGCGGCCCGCGGCCGCACCGCCATGGCTCTGCTGCAGCAGGCGCACGTGCGGCAGGGCCGCCGCCTCTGCCTCGATCCAGGCCACGGTGGCGTCGGTGGAGCCGTCATCCACCACCAGCACCTCGTAGTCGCCTGCGCTGGCGGGAAAATCCTGCTGCTCCAAGGCCGCCAGGCACTTCTGCAGGATCGGCAGGCGGTTGTAGGTGGGGATGACAACGCTGAGAAACATGGACCCGCTGCAGCGCACCGAACCGGCCGCCATGACCTGGCCACCATCATCATGGTCTGGCCTTCAGGGGTCGAGGGCAGGGCCAAGAGAAAGGGACCCCTCGGGGTCCCTGGTCTGGCGCGGAGGGCTGTTCAGCCACCGAGCCACTCGCCAGCCAGGCCGACTGATCAGTCCGCGGCGCCGCCGTTGTTGGCCGTGCCGGTCACGCCGTTACCCACGCCTTCACCGCGACCATCGTTGCGCAGCTTGCGCTTCTTGAACTTGCGCGCGTAGGCGCGGTTGCGTTCCTGCTTTTCCTTCTTCAGATTCCTGCGCTTGGACATACGGGAAGCATGGGTGGGTTGTGATGAACCGATCCTACTCGCCGCCCTTCGCTCAAGGGCTGACGGCCCCCGCCAGCTCCAGGGAGGCCTCGGCCAGCCGGCCATCCTCCATCTGCAGCAGCCGATCGGCCACATCGAGAATGCGGGGGTCGTGGGTCACCATCAGCACGCCGCAGCCCTGCTCGCGGGCCAGGCGGCGCAGCAGCCCCACCACCTCACGGCCGCTCTGGCTGTCGAGGGCGGCGGTGGGTTCATCGGCCAGCAGCAACTGGGGCTGGGCGGCCAGGGCCCGGGCGATCGCCACCCGCTGCTTCTGGCCGCCGGAGAGGTCGTGGGGCAGCTTGTTGAGGTGGTCGCCCAGGCCCACCGCCCGCAGCCACTCGCGCGCCTGATCGCGGCGGGCGCGGTAGCCCAGGCCCGGCAGCAGGTCTGCCCCCATCTGCACGTTCTGCTCGGCAGTGAGGCAGCGCAGCAGGTTGTGGCCCTGGAAGATCATGCCGATGCGTTGGCGCAGTTGCTGACGGATCGAACGACCCGCCCCTTGCAGCTCGCAGCCGAACAGGCGCACCGAACCCTCCTGCACCTTGCGCAGGGCTCCCACCAGGGTGAGCAGGGTGGTCTTGCCGCAGCCGGAGGGCCCCGTGAGCAGCACCACCTCCCCTGGCGCGATGGTCAGCGTCACCTCCTGGAGCACCCTGCGGCGCATCTCTCCCTCGCCATACCAATGGCTCAGGCCCTCAACGGCCACCAGGGGCTCACTCGGGGATCGGGCCATCAGAAGATCTCAGCGGGGTCGGCGTCACCGAGGCGGCGCATGGCCAGGGCCGCCGATCCCAGGCACATCACCAGGATCATGCTGAACACCACTGTGGCCCTGCMGCTGGACATGGCCACCGGCAGGTTGGTGCCGTTGCGCACCAGGGCGTAGAGGCCCAGGCCGGCGGCATAGGCCGGCAGGTAGCCCAGCACCGCAAGAATCAGCCCCTCCCGCGCCACCACCCTCAGCAGGATCGGCAAGCGATAGCCCATGGCCATCAACGTGGCGTACTCGGGCAGGTGGTCGCTCACATCGGAATAGAGGATCTGGTAAACGATCACGCAGCCCACGATGAAGCCCATGGCAGCACCCAGGGTGAAGATGAAGCCGATAGAGGTGCTGGTGCGCCAGTAGGTCTTCTCGAATTCCTCGAAGCCCGCCTTGGTGAACAGCAGCACGTCGCTGGGCAGGCTGCTCTCCAGCCGCTGGCGGGTGGCCTCGATGTCACTGCCGGGCCGCAGCCGGATCAGTCCCAGTTCGATGCTCCCCGGGGGCGTGCCCGGCAGCAGCTGCAGAAAGGTCTCACGGCTGGTGAGGATGTTGCCGTCCGCGCCAAAGGAGGGACCCAGGCTCACAAGCCCAGACACCCGCACCCGGGTGCCGGCCACTTCGGTTTCCACCGTGCGGCCCTGCTTGTACCACTCGGCGATCGGGCCGAACTCAGGCCTGGAGCGCTCATCGAACAGCACCCGCCCTTTCTGGGTGAGGCTGCGGGCCTTCTCGGCGAGTTCCGGGTCGAGAAACAGGGGATCGGCCGGTTCGAAGCCCAGGGCCAGGATTGAGCGGGTTTTGCCGCTCACCGGGTTGCGCCAGAGCAGCAGGTTCCAGTGCACGGGGGTGGAGCCCTGCACGGCGGGGTCCCCCATGGCCTGGATCAGCCGGCGCCGAGGGAAGCCCGCCATGCCGATCGAGCTCATGGTGCGGGGGCTCATCATCACCAGATCGGCGTCGAAGAGCTTGTGGATCGTGACGCTGGCGTCGAACAGCCCATCGCGGAAACCCAGCTGCATGAACATCAGGATCCCCGCGAAGGAGATGCCCGCCAGGGCCACCGCCAGCCTGAGGGGCTGGCGGGAGAGCAGCAGCCAGGCCAGGGGTATCCGGCGCTCTTGCCAGAGGCGCTGCAACATCAGGGGGTGAAGCGGGCGATCAGCTTGAGACCCGTGCGGTCGCGCACCCGCTGGGCATCATCGGGGTCGAGCTTCACCCGCACCTCCACGATGCGGGCGTCCACGTCGCCGGTGGGATCGGTCTCGAGCACGGCCCTCTGGCGCACCTGGGGACTGATCCGCACCACCTCGCCGCGGAGCTTGCCCTCGAAGCCGCCGTTTTCGCTGGTCATGGTCACGGCCTGCCCCAGCCGCACCCGGTTGATGTCGCTCTCGTAGACCTCGATCACGGCCTCCATGCGCTGGTTCGCCCCCAGTTCGAGCACGCCGTCTTCACCCGGGCGCTCGCCGACCCGGGAATGGAGCCGCAGCACCGTGCCATTGATGGGAGCTCTGAGCGAGGTGAGCTTCAGATCGGCCTCAAGGCGATCGCGCTCGGCCAGGGCCTCCTGCAGCTGACCTTCGAGCTCAAGCAGATTGGTTTCGCGGGTGTCGAGTTCACCGCTCGGAATGGCGCCCTGGCGGCTCAGGGAGCGGTAGCGGGCGATGTCGCGGGTCTGCACGGTGAGGCGGCTGCGCAGATTGGCGATGCGCACCTCCACCACGCGGCGCTGGGCCTGCAGCGGGGCTGCCGTGTCAAACACCGCCAGCAGGTCGCCGGCGCTCACCGCATCGCCCTCCTGCACCAGCAGACGTGTGATGCGAGGACTGCCGCCGATGCCGCTGATCGGGGCGGCCAGGCTGCGCACCTCGCCGCTCGGATCGAGACGTCCCAGGGCCGCCACCGCCTCCGGGGCGGCGGGCCGCTCAGCGCTGCCAGCGGTCTGGGCCGGCATCGACGTGGACGCGGTCCTCAGCCGCTGCGCCACGGCCCAACCCACCAGCACCACCAGCAGGGTGCCGCCCACGGCCAGAAGGAGCCTGCGCCGCGAGGTTTCCACACCCAGCAGCTTCATAGAGCCGGTGGATCGTCGAAAAGCAGCTCTTCGATGTAGCGGTCGGCCCAGTCCGGGCTGAAGGCCTTCTCCAGCACCCGCCGTGTCTTGTCGTTTTGTTTCTGTTGCTTGCAGTACCGGAGCTGGCCGTTCCATCGACTGACGGTAGCGGGGTCGTCCAGGGGCTGAGGCGGGGTGTCCCGCAGCGCGGCGGTGAGCACCTCCAGCACCTCGCCCACCTCGTCGATGAACGCCTGCTCCTCCTCCGGACCCACGGGGCGGATGAAGAGCACATGGGGCGAAAAGATCGAGCCCCAGCCGGGCAGCTCCCGCTCCTGGGCGTAGCTGCGCCGGGGGCGAGCCGCGAGGGCCGACTCGATGGCTCCAGGCAGGGCATCGTCCACGGGGGAGAGATCCACGATGGCGGCCGACACCCCGGCCGGTCCGGCCACGATGTCAGCACCGAACACCGGCAGGTCGAAGCGAGGGTCGGGGAAGAGCACGCAGTGCAGGATCTGCAGCCCCGCCCCCAGCCGGGCGGTCTCGAGGTGCAGCTTGCGCAGGCCTCGGCACTGGCGCAGCTCGTTTCGGATGAACAGTTTCTCCCCATCGAGGCTGCCGCTGATGGCCTCGAGGTCGGGGTCGATCGCCAGGGGGGCCAGTTCAGGCATGCGGCCCCAGCTGGCGCGGATGCGCCCGGCCAGGGCATCCACCAGGGGATGAATGCCCCCGGACTGGGCGCCGCTGCGGGCAGATCCGGCGTCGACGGTGCTCACAGCCGTGTCCCTAGTCAGCAGAATGCAGATCCTGCCACGTCCCTTCGCCTTGCCCCTGGCTTCCACCCCCGTTCTGCTGCCAGGCCTGGCGTCACCGCACATCCACACCCTGCCGAACGGCGCCCGCAGTGTGCTGCTGCCCCTGGCTGACAGTCCCCTGGTGTGCCTCGACTTCTGGTGCCGGGCCGGCAGCGTGTTCGAGGAGTCGGGCGAGAGCGGTCTGGCCCACTTCCTGGAGCACATGGTGTTCAAGGGCAGTGCGCGGCTGGGGCCAGGCGAATTCGATGGGCGGATCGAGGCCCTGGGCGGCAGCAGCAATGCGGCCACGGGCTTCGACGATGTGCATTACCACGTGCTGATCCCCCCGGAGGCCGCCCTTGAGGCCCTGGATCTGCTGCTGGATCTGGTGCTCGAGCCCGCCCTGGTGGACGAGCCCTTTCAGATGGAGCGCCAGGTGGTGCTCGAGGAGCTGGCCCAGAGCGAGGACCAGCCGGACGATGTGGCCCTGCAGCGGCTGCTGCGGCTGGGTTGCGGCAGCCACGCCTACGGCGCGCCGATCCTGGGGGAACGCCAGGCCCTGTTGGCCCACACGCCTGCCGCCATGGCGTCCTTCCAGAAGCGCCTGTACGGCGCTGAGCGCTGCGTGCTCGCCGTGGCCGGCGCCCTGGAGAGCCTCGCACCAGCACTGGAGAGCCGCATCGGCGCCAGCCCCCTGGCCGGCCTGCCCCGGCGGGATGAGCCGCCGCGCCGCTCGCCCATGGGCGTGGTGCCGGGCACGCACCGGCTGGCCCTGCCCCGGCTGGAAGCCGCCCGGCTGCTGATGCTCTGGGTCCTGCCTCCCGCCAGCGACCTCGCCGCCGTGATGGGAGCGGATCTGCTCACCACCCTGCTGGCGGAAGGCCGCCGCAGCCGGCTCGTGGCCCTGCTGCGGGAGGAGCTGCAGCTGGTGGAGAGCATCGACCTCGATCTGCACGTGATGGAGTGCGGCAGCTTCGCCCTGCTGGAGGCCATCTGCGAACCCGAGGATCTCGGCGCGGTGCGTCAGGCCATCGACGCAGCCTGGCTGCAGCTGCAGCAGGAGGCGATCGGCCAGCCGGAGTGGCAGCGGGCCCTGCACCTGGTGGCCAACGGCTACCGCTTTTCGCTGGAGTCACCCGCTGGGGTGGCCGGCACCATCGGCAACAACCTGCTCTGGGGGCGGCCCCAGGAGCTGGGGCTGCCTCTGGAGCATCTGCACGATTGGACCGCGGACGCCCTGCAGCGACAGCTGGTGCCCCTGCTCGATCCCGCCCTGGCCTGTGTGCTTGAGGCGGTGCCCGCATGAGCAGCTGGACCTGCCTGTCGCTCGCTGGCGGCCTTCCCCTGCTGCTGCAGCAACGACCGGGCGTGGGTCTGGTGGCAGCCCGGCTCTGGATCCGGGGCGGCAGCAGCCGCGATCCCGTTGGCGGCCGGGGCGCCATGCAGCTCCTGGCTGGGGTGATGACCCGTGGCTGCGGAGCTCTCACAGCCGAACAGCTCGCCGACCTGGTGGAGGGCCGCGGCGCCGCCATGCGCTGTGAGGCCCATGAGGACGCCCTGGTGATCAGCCTCAAGTGCGCCAGTGACGATGCCTCGGAACTGCTGCCGCTGCTGCTGGCGATGGCACGCGAGCCCGGCCTTGCCCCGGAGCAGGTGCAGCTGGAACGGCAACTCAACCTGCAGAGCCTGCAACGCCAGAGGGAGGACCCCTTCCAGCTCGCCCATGACGGGCTGCGGGAGCTCCTCTACGCCAACGGCCCCTACGGCCACGATCCGCTCGGGGTGGAAGCCGAGCTGGAGCAACTCACGGCCGCCGCCCTGGCCCCCTTGGTGGACGACCTCGGCCGCCAGGGAGCCCTGCTGGCCGTCTGCGGGGACCTGCCGGCGGCGGCCGATCTGCAGGGCCAGCTCAACCGCCAACTGGGCCTGACACCGTGGCAGACAGCCCTGCCCGTGCCCCAGCCGACGGCGGCGGCGGGGACCGGAGTGGATCCCGTGCTGCTGTGCCAGGACACCGAGCAGGTGGTGGTGATGCTCGGGGCGGCGACAGTGCCTCTGGGCCACCCGGACGCCCTGGCCCTGCGCCTGCTGCAGGCCCACTTCGGCCTCGGCATGTCGAGTCGACTATTCGTGGTGATGCGGGAGGAACGGGGCCTGGCCTACGACGTGGGCGTGCACCTGCCGGCCCGCTGCGGCCCGAGCCCCTTCGTGTGGCACTGCTCCAGCTCCACTGAGCGGGCTGGGGAAGCGATGGCCGCGTTGCTGGAGGAGTGGCAGCGCCAGCTGGAAACGCCCCTCAGCACCGCGGAACTCAGCCTGGCCAGGGCCAAGTTCCGGGGGCAGGACGCCATGGGCCGCCAGACCTGCGGCCAGATCGCCGATCGTCAGGCACTGGTGATGGGCCATGGCCTGGGCGACAGCTACGTTGCCCGCTCCCTGCTGGCGGCAGAGCAGCTCAGCGCCGATGACCTGCTGGCTGCCGCGCGGCGCCATCTGGCTGAGCCCCGCCTCAGCCTGTGTGGTGCGGCAACGGCGGTGGCGGCGGCCGAGGCCGTGTGGAGCTCCTGGAGCAGCAGGGCAGCGCTGCCGCCGGCGACTTCAGGGAGTCGTTAACGTCAGCCCACGATTCTGGCCAGCAATGCCTGTCACCTATCCCCGGAAGCTCTCGAACAATCTCAGCGCCCGGGACGTGATGGCTCAGGTGGTGCAGAAGCGCGAACTTCAGGTGCTGTTTCTGAATGGCTACCGCTTCAACGAACAGCGCTCCTGCCTGGAGCTCACCAGCCTGATCGAGCTGCTTGACGGTGAGCCGGCCGAACTGGTGCGCGATCTCTCCCACCACGTCAACGATGAGGCCCGCCACGCGGCCTGGCTCACCGACCTGCTCTTCGAGATGGATGTGCCGATCGGCAATCCACCCACGTCCTCCTACATCGATGAACTGAACCGGCTGCTGGACAGCTCCGCATCGGACGGGCGCAAGGACGAGGGCGTCGTGGCTGCCCTGGCCTCCATCAATGCCACGGAAAAGCGCGGCTGCCAGACCTTCTCGGCCCACATTCACGCCCTGAAGAGCGCCCCGGCCAGCGAGGAGAACACCAGGATCCGGGAAACCCTGGAGAAAATCCTGCCGGAAGAAGCCGGCCACGTGCGCTGGGGCAACCGCTGGCTCAACGCCATTGCCAGCCGCAGCCCCGCCGATCGGGCCAGGGTGGATGAGGCCAAGCACCGCTATTCCCTGATTGAGCACGCCGCCTACGCCGCCGGCATGGACATCACCGCAGGTGCCGAACTGCGGCGCCTCTCCAACCTGGTGGAGATCGCCGGCACCATCCCTGCCTGGCAACGGCCCGCCTACCTGCTGGAGCGCCTGCCCCAGACCCTGCTGGCTCCTGACCTGCAGAAGTCCCGCTTCCTGGCGGCCAAGCGCGTCTGGGAGCAGGAACCGGAGCAGTTCTTCGATCGCTTCGTGCCGATGTTCCTGAGCGGCCTGCAGAATCTGCGGCCCAGCGCCAGCAAGGCTGGCTGAAGCAGGGCCGCTCAGGCCAAACGCCAGGGCTCAGGGGCTCGCGGGCTGGCCATCAGGGGCAGCCACGAGAGCTGCGGCCGCGATCAGAAATGTGCCGCGCCGGAAGCGCACCGCCAGCTGCCCCATCGAGCGCTGGCCCACCACGGTGCCCACCTCATTCAGATCCACCAGGTCGGGGGGGCGCAGCATCGGCATTGGGTCCGCAGTCTTGAGATAGCTGGGAGTGTGCTGCAGGCACACCGCAGCGCCGATCGCCCAGGCCGGCTCAACCGGTTCCAGGCTCGACTGGGGCTCCCGGCTCGGCTGCTGCTCTGGCTGGGGGGTGCTGGTCATGGTGCGGCGCCGGCAGTGCGCCCAGACGGGCCTGGTCATCATGGTGCCCTGGCAGCGTGTCCACGGCGCGGCAGACTGGGGCCAGACCATTCCTGGACGATTTGCGGGCCCTGGCGAACTGGAGTGGAGCGGTTGCAGGCCTGTTGCTGATCCTGGTGGGGGGCCTGATCCAGGCCGCTGTGCCCCTTCCGGTGGGCCAGGGGCAGTGGGCCCTCACGGCCCTGCCGATCACGCTGCAGGTGCCGGCCCTGCTGCTCACGGCGGTGGTCTGCGGCCCCCGCAGCGGCCTGCTGGCCGCCCTGGCCTACCTCACCCTGGGGCTGTTCCAGCTGCCGGTGTTTCAGGGCGGCGGTGGCAGCGCCTACCTGCTGGATCCGGGCTTCGGCTACCTGGCCGGCTTCGTGCCCGCCGCCTGGCTCACGGGCCGGCTGGCCCGGCAGCGCGGGATGGGCGACCTGCTCAACCTCACCCTGGCCAGCGCGGTGGGAGTGGGCGTGATTCAGGTGTGCGGTGCCCTCAACCTGCTGATCGGTGCGTTGGCCGGGCGCTGGCCCGGCGGCGTGCTGCCGCTGCTGATGAGCTTCTCGGTGGGGCCGCTGCTGAGCCAGCTGCTGCTGTGCTGTGCCGTGGCCACCGCGGCGGTTGCCCTGCGCAAGTTGCTGCTGGTGCCCTCATGAGCCGCCAGCAGAGGATCAGCTACCTGCTGGCGGCCGCGGTGGTGCTGGCCGACCAGGCCAGCAAGGCCTGGGCCCAGCAGGCCCTGCAGCCCGGCCTGCCCCGCCCGTTCCTGCCCGGGCTGCTGGAGCTGCTGCTCACCTGGAACACGGGGGCGGCCTTCAGCCTGTTCAGCGGCGCCACCCAGGCCCTCGGCGTGATCAGCCTGGCGGTGGCAGCAGGCCTGGTGGTGGCGATCGCCCGCCAGGGGACGATGCGACTGTCCCGCACCCTGGCCCTCGGCTTTCTGCTGGGCGGCGCCGTCGGCAACGGCATCGACCGCTGGCGGCTGGGGGCCGTGGTCGACTTCCTCGCCCTGGTGCCGATCAATTTTCCGGTGTTCAACCTGGCCGACATCGCCATCAACCTGGCCGTGCTCTGCCTGGCCATCGATCTGCTGGGCGACAGGGGGTCGCGGCGTGCTTGAAACCCTGCGCCGGCGCTGGCGCCGCTGGCGCCAACCCGGCCAGTGCCAGGTGGAGATCCATGTGCCTGGCCTGCCCAGCCGGACGGTGACGATCCAGAGCGGGGCCTACCGGATCGGCCGCGATGCCGACGGCCAGATTCCGATTGAGCACACGGCGGTGAGCCGTCAGCACGCCTTGCTGGAGCAGCGCGGCGGCGCCTGGCTGCTCTCCGACAACGGCTCCACCAACGGCTTGTGGTGGCGCAACCGCCGCATCCAGCACCTGCTGCTGCGCGATGGCGACACGGTGCGGTTCGGCCCCACCCACCAACCAGGCCTGCCCGAGCTGGACTTCCAGCGCCGCCCCCAACCCCGCTCCCAGCGCCTGCTGCGGGGCCTGGCCCTCGGCCTGGCGGCAGTGGCCAGCGGCGGCCTGGCACTGCTGGCGCTGTCCGTGGCCCAGGGGCCGATCCGCGGCAGCCTGGCCACGGTGCGGGGGCCCCTGGCCCTCTACGACCGGCAGGGCAAGCCGATCAACTCGGTTCAGGGCTTGGAGCACCGCGAGCTGGCCAAGCTGGGCGACTACCCGCCGGTGCTCGTGGACGCCCTGCTCGCCAGTGAGGACGCTCGCTTCTGGTGGCACCCCGGCGTGGACCCGGTGGGCACGGCCCGGGCCCTGGTGACGAACCTCGCCGGCGGCCGGGTGATGGAGGGGGGCAGCACCCTGACCCAGCAGCTGGCCCGCAGCCTCTATCCCGACCAGGTGGGCCAGGGGGAGACCCTGGGGCGCAAGTGGCGGGAGCTGCTGGTGGCGCTGCAGCTGGAGGCCCTGTTCAGCAAGCACGACCTGCTGCTCAGCTACCTCAACCGGGTGTATCTGGGGGTGGGCTGGGGCTTTGAGGATGCCTCGCGGCACTTCTTCGGCAAGCCCGCCGCCGAGCTGGAGCTGCAGGAAGCGGCCCTGCTGGTGGGCCTGTTGCCCTCGCCGAATGGCTATGACCCCTGTGTGGCGCCCCAGGCCGCCCTGGAATCCCGCAACGCGGTGCTGCGCAAAATGGTGGACTCCGGCCGCCTCGGTGCGGATGCCGGCCGCTCCGCCCGCCGCAGCCCGGTGCAGGTGGCGCCCGAGGCCTGCAAGCGGGCCGCCGAGCGGCGCGGTGCGCCCTTCTACACCGATCAGGTGCGCCGCGACCTGCAGGACCTGGTGGGTCCGGCCGTGGCGGCCGAGGGCAATTTTCTGATCGAGACCCACCTCGATCCAGGCGTCCAGGAGCAGGTGGAGCGGGTGCTGCGGCAGCGGCTGAACAGCAGTCGTGGCCTCAATGTGAGCGAGGGTGCCGTGGTGGTGCTCGATGTGCGCAACGGTGGCATCGTGGCGATCGCCGGCGGCCGCGACTACCAGCAGAGCCAGTACAACCGGGCCTCGATGGCCCAGCGCTCCCAGGGCAGCACCTTCAAGCTGTTCCCCTACCTGGCGGCTCTGGAGCGGGGCGCCGGACCCGGCGATGGGGTGAACTGCGGGCCCCTGCGCTGGCGTGGCCAGACCTTCAGCAGCGACTGCAGCGGCAAGCTCAGCCTGCTGAGCGCCTTCGCCCGCAGCAGCAACACCGCCGCCCTGCGCACCGCCCAGAAGGTGGGCCTCGAAGCCGTCGTGCAGCAGGCCCGGGATCTGGGCGTCACCAGCCCCCTCAGCCCCATCCCGGGCCTGGCCCTGGGCCAGAGCGAAGTGACCCTGCTGGAGCTCACCTCCGCCTATGGCGCCGTGGCCAATGACGGCACCTGGCACGCCCCCAGCACGATCAAGCGGCTCGTGGACGCCGAGACCTGCCGGGGCAAGGATCCCGCCAGCTGCCGCCGCGAGGCGGCCGAGAGCGCGGCCAGCACCGCTCCAGGCCGGCGGGTGGTGAGCGAGAAGACAGCGCGCTCCATGCAGCAGCTGCTGCGGGCCGTGGTGACCAGCGGCACCGGGCGGGCAGCGCGGCTCGGGGGCCTAGAAGGCGGCAAGACGGGCACCAGCAACGAGAACCGCGATCTGGTGTTCATCGGGATCGCTCCCGAGCGCCACTGGGTGGTGGGCGTGTGGCTGGGCAACGACGACAACAGTCCCACCCGGGGCTCCAGTGCCCTGGCTGCCGGGCTGTGGGCCGAGATCCTGCGCGCCACCTCCTGAAC
>NZ_JADEWP010000139.1:0-6768 GCF_015207535.1 Cyanobium sp. LEGE 06143
CTTGGGTCATGGGGATGGGGCGTGGTCAGGCTGMCCGGCGGGTGACCGCCGGCCGATTGGGCCAGACGCACAATCGAAAGACAATGGCAAATCCTCCGATTCCAAGCTGCCTTTCGTCAACATTGGGGCACCTGTCCGCCAGATTCCCCTGGCTGCGGACCGCCCCTATGCCCAAGTCGGCCCTCACCGTTGCCTCCCTTGTCCGTGATCCCACCATGCAGGCCGGGGTGTCCCGTTGGCTGGCCGCTGGCCGCTACACCCTCGTCAGCGTCGACCCCCTGGCCGACCCTGTGGCCGACCTCGACCGCCTGCGCGAGGAGTTCGACGCCCTGCTGATCGAGGCCGATGCCGTGGATGGTTCGGTGCTGAGCGGGCTCACCGAGCGGGGTCTGGTGCTGCCCGCGGTGGTGATCGGTGCGGTCAATGGCGAGGTCAGCTTCCACGAGGCGGAGGTGAGGCTGCAGGCTGATCAGCTGGAGCAACTCAGCTACTGCCTCGATGCTGCGGTGTCGCGTTTTCTGCGTCAGGGCCTGGGCAATCCCGCTGAAGCCAACCCTGGACCCGGCTTCGCCGTCAGTGTGTCGTCCCCGACCGGGGGCCAGGATGATCAGCCCTCCGCCGCGAAGGCCGGAGCCGCTGTCGCGACCAGCGAGGCCCCCCGGCCCTGGCGTCTGGATGGCCGCCTCAAGGAGCGGCTTGGACTGCTGGGGGTGTTCTACAAGCGCGATCCCTCCCGCTTCCTGCGCAACCTGCCCAAGGGGGAGCAGGACGACCTGCTGCGTTCGCTGGAGCGCAGCTATCGGGATCTGCTCATCCATTACTTCCGCAACCCCTCGGCGGCCAACCAAGCGCTGGAGAGCTTCGTGAACACGGCCTTTTTCAGTGATCTATCCATCACGACAACCGTTCAAATCCACATGGACCTGATCGATCTGTTTTCCAAGCGCCTGCAGTTGGAGGGTCACAAGAGTGATTTTCTTCAGGATTACAGACTGGCTCTGCTGGATGTGATGGCCCATCTCTGCGAGATGTACCGACGCTCAATCCCTCCCGATGTGCCGCTGATGCCATTCGCTTCAGAGGCTTGAGGCGCAGATGCATTCGCACACCTGGACATTCCTGTCATGACACCCCGTAAAACTTACATTCTGAAGCTGTATGTGGCTGGCAACACTCCCAACTCGATGCGCGCACTGAAAACGCTGCGCGACATTCTGGAAACCGAATTCAAGGGGGTCTATGCCCTCAAGGTGATCGATGTGCTCGTGAACCCACAACTGGCCGAGGAGGACAAGATTCTGGCCACGCCCACCCTCACCAAAATCCTGCCACCCCCGGTGCGCCGCATCATCGGCGATCTCAGTGACCGCGAACGGGTGCTGATCGGCCTGGATCTGCTCTACGACGAGCTGACCGACGATGGTGAGCTCAATGAGCTTCTGCACACCAGCCAGGGCCTGGCTGCTTCGCGCCTCTCTGGAGAGGATGATGCTCTGGCTGATCTCGTTCAGGAAGGATCGCTTCCTGATGATGGTCTGAATCCCCGAGCTTGATCAGGGCATTGATCTGCCCCCAGCCCTTTTGTCCACGTCTCCCCAGGTCATGCAGGAAAACAGTCCAATCGACGCTCAGTTGATGCAGGTCCAGAAGCTGCCCACCGGCATCGATGGCTTTGACGATGTCTGCCATGGGGGGTTGCCGATCGGCCGCTCGACGCTGATCAGCGGCACCTCGGGAACGGGGAAGACCGTGCTGTCGTTGAACTTTCTCTACAACGGCATCCGACAGTACAAAGAAGCCGGCATCTTTGTGACTTTTGAGGAGTCGCCGCTCGATATCATGCGCAATGCGGCCAGCTTTGGCTGGGATCTTCAGGAGATGATCGAACAGGACAAATTGTTTGTTCTGGATGCATCACCAGACCCAGATGGCCAGGACGTGGCTGGAAACTTTGACCTTTCCGGACTGATTGAGCGTATCAACTACGCCATTCGCAAATACAAGGCCAAACGGGTAGCTATCGATTCGATCACCGCTGTCTTCCAGCAGTATGACGCCGTTTCGGTGGTGCGCCGGGAGATCTTCAGACTGATTGCCAGGCTCAAGGAGATTGGTGTGACCACCGTGATGACCACCGAGCGCATTGATGAGTATGGGCCGATCGCTCGCTACGGAGTTGAAGAGTTTGTGTCCGATAATGTGGTGATTCTGCGCAATGTGCTGGAGGGCGAGCGGCGCAGGCGCACCGTGGAGATTCTCAAGCTGCGGGGTACGACCCACATGAAAGGCGAGTTCCCGTTCACGATGAGCAGCCATGGCATGAGCGTGTTCCCGCTGGGGGCGATGCGGCTCACCCAGCGGTCTTCCAATGTGCGCGTGAGCTCGGGTGTCCCCCGGCTGGATGCCATGTGTGGCGGTGGCTTTTTCAAGGACTCCATCATCCTGGCCACCGGAGCCACCGGTACGGGCAAGACACTGCTGGTGTCCAAGTTCATCGAAGACGCCTGCCGCAGCAAGCAGCGCGCCATCCTCTTCGCCTATGAGGAATCCCGGGCCCAGTTGCTGCGCAATGGCACCAGCTGGGGCATTGACTTTGAGCAGATGGAGCAGGATGGTCTGCTCAAGATCATCTGCGCCTATCCGGAATCCACCGGCCTGGAGGACCACCTCCAGATCATCAAGACCGAAATCAGCCAGTTCAAGCCCTCGCGGATGGCCATCGACTCGCTCAGTGCCCTGGCCCGCGGCGTCAGTCACAATGCCTTCCGCCAGTTTGTGATCGGGGTAACCGGCTATGCCAAGCAGGAGGAAATTGCCGGATTCTTCACGAACACATCAGAGGAGTTCATGGGTAGCCACTCCATCACTGATTCCCACATCTCCACGATCACCGATACCATCCTCCTGCTCCAGTATGTGGAGATCCGTGGTGAGATGGCCCGCGCCCTGAATGTGTTCAAGATGCGAGGCTCCTGGCATGACAAGGGGATCCGCGAGTTTGTGATCACCGATAACGGCCCTGAGATCAAAGACTCCTTCTCCAACTTCGAGCGGATCATCAGTGGTGTGCCCCACCGGGTCACCACCGATGAGCGCAGTGAGCTCTCCCGGATTGTGCGCGGCGTGGCTGATGAGCGCTGAGCACCAGCGCTGAGCCTGGCCTAGAGACTCACAGGCTGAGCAGCCAGGGCTGGGAGCGGTGCAATCTCCAGGCTCTGGGCCCTGCGCTCGGCGCTGAGCTGCAGTTCATCCTGGTCGGATTCTTCAAGGGAGAGATCAAACCAGAACACGCTGCCAACCTCCGGCTCGCTGGCCATCTTCACCTGGGTGCCGTGCTTGTCGAGGATGCCACGCACGATCGAGAGTCCCAGGCCCGTGCCAGCCTCAATGTGCACCGCATTCTCGACCCGGAAGAAACGCTCGAAGATGCGGGCCTGGTCGGCTTCGGAGATGCCGCAGCCGCTGTCACCGATCTCGATCCGCAACCGCGGCAGCGGTGAGGTGAGCTCGCAGCGGGGGTTGTCTTCCCTGGGCACCTGGTCGTCGTGGAGCAGGCAGAGATCGGGCCAGGGATAGGCCCTCAGCACGATCTGTCCACCGGGCGGGGTGAACTTGAGGGCATTGCCCACCAGGTTGCCGAACACCTGCAGCAGCAGGTCCCAGTTGCCGAGCACCCTGGGCAGCAGCGTTTCGGCTTCGAACCGAAGCTTCACGCCTCGCTCCTCGGCATTCAGCCGGTAGGTGCGCAGGATCTGCTCGATCGCCTCGGCCACATCCAGCGGCTCAAAGCTCCAGGATCGCTCCGATTCCAGCCGCGACAGATCGAGCACGTCGTTGACCAGCCTGGTGAGCCGGTCGGTTTCGGCGTTGGCGATGCCGAGGAATTCGTGCTTCTCCTGGTCAGAGAGCTGGTCGCCCAGGTCGTAGAGGGTTTCCACGTAGCTCTTGATGTTGAACAGCGGCGTGCGCAGCTCGTGGGACACATTGCTGATGAAACGGCTCTGGGCGGCGTTGAGCTCCACCTCCCGGGTGAGGTCCTGGATGGTCATGGCGATGCCCTTGAGCGATTCGCCGCTGGCATCGCGCACCGGCTGCAGCACGATGCGCAGGGTGCGGGCGGGATCGCCGACGCTGCAGCGCACGTCGGCGGCATCCTGCTGGCCGATGATCATGTTGTCGAGGGCGGAATGCAGCTCCAGTGCCAGACGTTCCGGCAGCTCGCCGATCAGTTCCTGGCCCTCAAGATTGCGGCCCTCCCAGCGGAACAGGCGCCGGGCGGTGGGGTTGGCCAGCACGATGCCCCCGGCGGCATCGAGCAGCACGGCGCCGTCGGCCATGGTGGCGATCAGGGATTCCTGCTTCACCTGGGCGGCAGTGAGCTCCTCGATGTTGGCCGCCTTGTACACCTCCAGCTGGGAGGTCATCGCGTTGAAGCCCTCCAGCAGTTCCCCCAGTTCTCCCCCCATCGGCAGGGCGATGCGGGTTTCGAAGTCGCCCACCGCCACCTGGCGCACGCCCCGCAGCAGCTCCTTCACCGGCTGGGTGATGGTGAGGGCGTTGAACACGGCCCCCAGGATCACCAGCACCCAGATCGAGATGAACACGGCCACCGTCACCTCCCGGGTGAGGGCCGCGCTGGCCAGCAGGGTTTCGTTGGGGTTGATGCCCATGGCCATCACCCCAAAGAAGCGCCCCTCATTCACCAGCGGCACGAACACGTCCGTGACCTGGCCGTCGGGGGTGAGGTGCTGGCGCACCAGGGGATTGTCTGGCCGCTTCTGGATGTCGGGGGGAAGTTCCAGACGCCGACTCAGCAGCAGTTCGCTGCCCCCCGAGGTGCCGCCGATCGGGATGCCCAGATAAATGATCCCGTCAGGATCGGCGAAGAAGATGTAACGCAGGCTGCGGCTGGTCTGCCAGAAGCGCTCGGCCACCATGGCCAGCTCGCGGTCGTTGCCCTCCGCCACCAGTGGCGTCACGTTGGCGGAGAGCAGCAACCCCAGGTCGCGGGCATAGCGGGTGTCGCTCATGCGGGCGTCCCGCTGGATGCCGTTGAGCGCCAGGAAGGTGATGCCGGTCATCAGCAGGCTCACCACCAGGGTGGCCACCGCCAGCAACTTGGTCTGCAGGCTGAACTCGGCCCACCAGCGCGCCAGGGCCTGGCGCCAGGAGAACGGGGGGGGAGCGGTGCTGCTCGACGGGCTCATCGGCGACGCACCTGGTGACCGATATCGCGCCGGTAGGTCATGCCGGTGAAGTGCACCTGGGCCAGTCCTTCATAGGCCCTGGCGAAGGCCGCGTCGAAATCCTCCGCCTGGGCCACCACGGCGAGCACCCGCCCACCGCTGCTGACGCAGGTTCCATCGGGGGCGCGCCTGGTGCCGGCGTGGAAGATCTGCAGCTCGTCGCCCGGGCTGGCCACGCCCTCCACCGGATCTCCCTGCCGGATCGTGCCCGGGTAGCCCTCGGCGGCGGCGATCACGCAGGCACTGCAGCCGCTGCGCAGGCTGAGCGGTGGAGCGGTGTCGAGTCGGCCCTCGGCGCAGGCCAGCAGCACCTGGGCCAGTTCCTTGCCCAGCAGGGGCATCAGGGTTTCGCACTCGGGATCGCCGAAACGGCAGTTGAACTCGATCACACTCAGCCCCTGCGGCGTCAGCATCAGGCCCGCATAGAGCACGCCGCGGTAGTCGATGCCGTGCGCCTGCAGGGCCCGCAGGGTGGGCTCAAGCACCTGCTGCCGCACCTCCTCCATGGCGGCGGCGTCGAGGAGCGGGGCCGGGGCATAGGCCCCCATGCCGCCGGTGTTGGGGCCGGTGTCTCCTTCGCCGATCCGCTTGTGGTCCTGAGCCGCAGGCAGCAGCAGCAAACGCTCGCCATCGCAGAGGGCGAACACGGAGACCTCCGGACCGTGGGTGCGCTCCTCAAGCACCAGGGAGGCGCCGGGGCCGAAACGGCCCGCGAAGATCGCCTCGATGGCTTCGAGGGCCTCCTCCAGCGTTTCGGCCACGGTCACCCCCTTGCCGGCGGCCAGGCCATCGGCCTTGACCACCAGGGGCCGGCCCTGGGCCTCCAGAAGCGCCAGGGCCTCCTCGCGGTTGGCTGCAGGCCAGAAGCCCGCACTGGGCACCCCGGCCTCCTGCATCAGGGTCTTGGCCCAGCGCTTGCTGGACTCCAGCTGGGCTCCATCGGCGCCGGGACCGAACACCGCCACACCGCAGGCCCTGAGCTGGTCAGCGAGCCCAGCCGCCAGCGGCACCTCCGGGCCGATCACCACCAGATCGATGGCCAGCTCGCGGCAGCACTGCTGCAGGGCGGGCCCATCGCCCTCGCCGATCTCCAGCTGGCGGCAGCCGGGTAGATCGCCGCTGCCGCCATTGCCCGGGCTCAGCCACACCTGGCCTACCCCAGTGGAGCGGGCCAGAGCCCAGCCGAGGGCGTTCTCCCGGCCACCGGAACCCACCACAAGGATGCGGAGGTCGTGCTGCGTTGCCTCAGGGGCCATCGGGCTCGGAACTGGGGTAGGGAGAGAGGTCAGTGGCTAGGTTGAAACCACCAGCATGGCTGGCCCCTGGCCCGACAGGCCTGCCAGGCCCGGTCCAGGAGTGGACCGGTTGCCCGCTTCTGGCCCATCAGGGGTCTCGTTCCTGAACTCCCGCTCCATTCTCTCCCCATGCAGGCTGGTCGATCGCGAAGCACCGCGCTGGCTCTGGGCCTGGCCTGGGCGACGTTGCTGCCCGGGGGAGGCGGAGGCCCGCTGAGGGCCCAGCC
>NZ_JADEWP010000143.1:0-6542 GCF_015207535.1 Cyanobium sp. LEGE 06143
ATCCTGGACAACGCCCTCGGCGCCGTGGAGTGCGAGCTGGTGGGCCAGGTGGCCCTGGGCGACCACACCGTGTTCGTGGGCGAGGTGAAGGCCGCCACCCTGCACCGTGACGGCGATGCCCTGGAGCTGGGCAGCACGGGCTGGAAGTACGGCGGTTGAGGCCCTCGCCAGGGCGGCGCCGGCGGTGAGCACTCCGCCCCTGATCCAGCAACCCGAGCGGCTGGCGACCCGGCTCAAGGAGGTTCCCTCCGAGCCGGGCTGCTATCTGCTGCGGGACAGCGACGACCGCATTCTCTACATCGGCAAGGCGAAAGTGCTGCGCCAGCGCGTGCGCAGTTACTTCCAGAGCGGCAGCGGCCACGGCCACAGCCCCCGCATCGCCCTGATGGTGCGCCAGGTTTGCGAGCTGGAGTTCATCGTCACCGACAGTGAGGCCGAGGCCCTGGCCCTCGAGTCGAACCTGATCAAGCACCATCAGCCGCACTTCAACGTGCTGCTCAAGGACGACAAGAAATACCCCTACCTCTGCATCACCTGGAGCGAGGCCTACCCCCGCATCTTCATCACCCGCCAGCGCCGCTTTCGCTCCCCCCTGGATCGCTTCTACGGCCCCTACGTGGACGTGGGCCTGCTGCGCCGCACCCTCGCCGTGGTCAAGCGGGTGTTCCCCCTGCGCCAGCGGCCCCGGCCCCTGTACCGCGACCGCACCTGCCTCAATTTCGACATCGGCCGCTGTCCGGGCGTGTGTCAGCAGAAGATCAGCTCCGAGGACTACCACCAGACCCTGCGCCAGGTGGCGATGGTGTTCCAGGGCCGCAACGACGAGCTGCTGGCCCTGCTGCAGGGCCAGATGGAGCGCTATGCCGAGCGGCTGGATTTCGAGAGTGCCGCCCGGGTGCGCGATCAGCTCCAGGGCATCGACACCCTCACCGCCGACCAGAAGATGAGCAGCGGCGACAGCTCGGTGAGCCGCGACGTGGTGGCCCTGGCCGCCGGCGAACGGGTGGCGGCGGTGCAGCTGTTCCAGGTGCGGGCCGGCAAGCTGGTGGGGCGGCTGGGCTACATGGCGGAGGTCACGGAGCTGCCAGCCCCCGAGGAGGTCGCCCTGGGACGCATTCTGCAGCGGGTGGTGGAGGAGCATTACAGCCAGGTGGAGTCGGTGGAGATCCCGCCGGAGTTGCTGCTGCAGTTCCCCCTGCCCCAGCAGGAGCTGATCAGCAGCTGGCTGAGTGAGCAGCGGGGGCGCAAGGTGCGGCTGGCGGTGCCGCAGCGCCAGCAGAAGGCCGAGATGATCGATCTGGTGGTGCGCAACGCCAGCTATGAGCTGCTGCGGGCCGAGCGGGCCAGCGAACAGAACCTGCTGGCCACGGAGGATCTGGCCCAGCTGCTGGAGCTCACGGCGGCGCCGCGCCGGGTGGAGGGCTACGACATCAGCCACATCCAGGGCAGCGATGCGGTGGCCTCCCAGGTGGTGTTCATCGACGGCCTGCCGGCCAAGCACCACTACCGCAAATACAGGATCCAGAGCAGTTCGATCCGCGCCGGCCATTCCGACGACTTCATGGCCATGTCCGAGATCATGCGGCGCCGTTTCCGCCGCTGGGCCCAGGCCAAGGCCGAGGGCGCCGACCTGCTGGAGCTGCGCCGTCAGGCCGGCACCGCCCTGCACACCGGCGGCCTCAACGACTGGCCCGATGTGGTGATGATCGACGGCGGCAAGGGTCAGCTCTCCGCCGTGATGGAGGCCCTGCGGGAACTCAACCTCCACGACGACCTGGTGGTGTGTTCCCTGGCCAAGCAGCGGGAGGAGGTGTTCGTGCCTGGGGCGACCAGCCCGCTCGAGAGTGAGCCCGAGCAGCTGGGGCTGCAGCTGCTGCGGCGGCTGCGCGATGAGGCCCACCGCTTCGCGGTGAGTTTCCACCGCCAGCAGCGCGGCGAGCGCATGAAGCGCTCCCGGCTCTCCGACATCTCCGGTCTGGGCCCCAAGCGGGTCAAGGACCTGCTGGCCCATTTCCGCTCGATCGATGCCATCCAGCTGGCCAGCCCCGAGCAGATCGCCACCGCCCCCGGGATGGGGCCGGCCCTGGCCCGCCAGGTGTGGGAGTACTTCCATCCCCAGGGCGAGGCGGAAAGCGGCGAGGCGGAGAGCGGCGAGAGGGGGGAGCCGCCGGCCGAGCGGGAGGCTGACCAGCCCCTGGAGCTGGCCAGTTGAGGGAGCTCAGCGCTGAGCGTGTCCCAGGGCGGCCCTGGCCCCTGCTGCTGGCCCTGGTGCTGGGCGGCCTGCTCCAGCTGGCCACCCTGCTGGCGCCGGTGCCGGCCCTGGCCGCCCCGGGCCTCTGCGTGGGGCCGGTGTGCGCCGATGAGATCACCCGCAGTGCCAAGCACCACTGGCAGCTGCGACTGCGGGTGGACGACCAGCGGGGCCATCGGGAACGGCTGGTGGTGGACTGCCGTGACGGCCACCTCAGCCCCGAGAGCGGCACGGTGGAGAGGGGCTACGCGGCGGCGGTGGCGCGCCGCGCCTGTCGTCTGGCCGGCGAGGGCCCCCCGGGCGATGGCCTGGAGTCGCCGGGGCGCAGCTGATGGCCCTCACCCTGATCCTGGGCGACCAGCTGCACCGCGACTGGTTCCGTGCCTCACCCCTGCAGCTCGCCCCCGCCAGCCGGGTGCTGATGATCGAAGACCTGGCCGTCGCCTCGGCCTACCGCTACCACCAGCTGCGCCTGCTGCACACCTTCGTGGCGATGCGCAGCCTCCGCGACGCCCTGAGCGCCCGGGGGCTGGCGGTGCGCTATTTCGAACTGCCGGCCTCGGAGGGCTGCTCCTTCTGGGAGCGGCTGGCGGCGGAGCTGGGCGAAGACCGGGAGCTGAGGCTGGCCGAGATCGCTGACCGCGGTTTCGAGCAGCAGCTGCAGGCCTTCTGCCGGGAGCGCGGGGTGCAGCTCACCCTGCTGCCCTCACCCGCCTTCCTCGAATCCGTGGCTGAGAGCCGCGCCTGGTTCGAAGGCCGGCGCCGTCCGTTCATGAAGACCTTCTACGAGCGGCAGCGCCGTCGCCTGGGACTGCTGCTCGAGGCCGACGGCACCCCCAGCGGCGGCCGCTGGAGTTTCGACAGCGAGAACCGCCGCCGGCTGCCGAAGAACTATCAGGAGCCACCGCTCCCCACCGTGGCGGCCAGCCCGCATGAAGCGGCGGTGCGGCAGCTGATCGCCACCCACTTCGCCACTCACCCCGGCGAGCTGGGWGACCTCTGGATCCCGTTCGATCACGATGGCGCCGAGGCCTGGCTGCAGCGGTTCCTGCAGGAGCGACTCGATGCCTTCGGCCCCTATGAGGACGCCCTCAGCCAGAGCCGGGGCAGCCTGCACCATTCCCTGCTCTCTCCCCTGCTCAACATCGGCCTGCTGAGCCCGGCCGGGGTGATCCAGGCCGCCCTGGCCCACGCGCACCGCCGGGATGCCGCCGGCGCGCCGGTACCGATCGCCTCGCTGGAGGGTTTCCTGCGCCAGGTGATCGGCTGGCGGGAGTTCGTGCGCGGCATCGATCGCGTCCACGGCGAGCGCCAGGCCGCCAGCAACTTCTGGCATCACCAGCGCCGGCTGGCCCCCTGCTGGAGCGATGGCAGCACCGGCCTGCCACCACTGGATGCGGCGATCGGAAGGCTGAACCGCACGGGCTACAACCACCACATCGAGCGGCTGATGGTGATCAGCAACCTGATGCTCCTCTGCGAGATCCAGCCTCTGGAGGTGCACCGCTGGTTCATGGAGCGCTACCTGGATTCCTACGAGTGGGTGATGGGGCCGAATGTCTACGGCATGGGCCTGATGAGTGACGGTGGCCTGTTTGCCACCAAGCCCTACATCTGCGGCTCCAACTACATCCTCAAGATGAGCGATGTCAAACGCGGCCCCTGGTCTGACATCTGGGATGGTCTCTACTGGCGCTTCATCGAGCGCCACCGGGCCTTCTTCCAGGCCAATCCCCGCCTCTCGATGATGGTGCGGCTGCTGGATCGCATGGATCGCCAGCGTCGCGATGGCCTGGCTGCTGCAGCCGAAGCCTTCCTCCGGCGCGTCACGGTGGCCCCGCCTTCAGCAGACCCCGCCCTGAGCAGACTTTCCCCTGAGATGCCTTTCCCCTGAGCAGGGTGGGTCTTGAGGAAGCTGCGCTGCAGTCTTGCCTTCCACCGGGTCAGGAATTAGATCGGATACAGTCGCCATTGCCCGTCATGCAGATCCCGATGCCAGGCGCTGCCCGTGCCTTCATGGTGTTCGGCGCCCTTTCCGCCCTGTTGGGCGCCGCTCCGCCCCTGAAGGCCCAGGACCGGGTGCCCATTGAGGCTGTCCGCGCCATCAACACGGCCCGCACCCGCAGCGTGAAGATCAACGGAGGGCTTCAGGTCTACCGCCCGGCAAGCTGCATGTTCGCCACCGCAGCCCTCGATAATCCCTGCCTCGTGAGCAGCGACAGCGACGGTTTCGTCTTCAGCTTCATGGGCGGTCCACCGGCCTGGCAGGAGCGAGATCTTGCCCCCAGCCTGGAAACGGAGATTCGTATCTCTCCGGATGGAACGATCGTGGAAGAACTGATCTACAACGGGCCACCCCGCTGAGGGCTGGAGGCGGAGTCTTGCTCCTCTTCCTTACCCCAGCCCAGGATCATCCCCGTGACGGGAATGGCCAGGAACACTCCCAGCAGGCCCGCCAGCCGCTCTCCAACGAACAGGGCAAAGAACAGCACCACCGGGCGGATCTGCAGGGCCCGGCCCATCACCCGTGGGTGGATCAGATTGTCCTGGATCTGCTGCAGCACCACCGAAGCGATCACCACCTGCAGGGCCAGCCACTGGCCCTGGGTGAGGAACACCACGCTGCTGGCCGCGATCACGCCCAGGGTGGCGCCGATGCCAGGGATGGCATCCAGCACTCCCACCACGATCGCCAGGATCAGGGCAAACTTCACCCCCATCAGGGCGAACACCAGAAAGCTGGCCAGGCTCAGAAACAGCATCATGGTGATCTGGCCGCGCAGGAACCCCAGCACATTCTTCTGCACGCTGCGGTCGAAACGCCCGCGCACCTCCTCAGGCAACAGCTGCAGCACCTGGGTCCAGGTGGCGCCGTTGTCCACCAGCATGTAGATCACAATCACCAGCAGAATCACGCCGGCGAACAGGTTCGAGAAGGCCCCGCCGATCATCCCCAGGCCGCTGCCGAGGCTGTCGCGCAGCAGGTCCAGCACCTGGGCGAGCTGGATCGTCCTGAAGTAGTCGTGGAAGGGCAGATCGGGGCGCTGCAGCCCCAGCACCAGGTCGTTGAGCAGGCTGCTGCCCTGGTTCACCAGCTGGAAGCCGAGCACGGCCACCAACAGGCTGCCGCTGCCGAAGGCGGCCAGGCCGGTGATCAGGATCGCCAGGCCCCGGCTGCACCCCAGGGCCACCAGCCGCCGCACCGGATACTCCAGCAGCACAGCCAGCACCGCTGCGGCGATGAACAGGGTGAGCACCGGCCGAAAGAACGCCACCAGCTGCACCAGCGCCCAGCCGCAGGCGAGCAGCAGCAGGAACCGCAGCAGCGCTGATTGGTTCAGCCCCTGCCAGGGCGGCTCATTGGGCTGGCTCATCGGGGTGCTGGTGCATGGGGAGGTGGACCCCACCATGCACCCGAAGCTGCCGGCCCCGGCCACCCACCCTTACTGCCGTAACTCAGGGAAGGTGCTGCGGAACGTCTCCAGCTTCGGGATGTCGTGCACCAGCACATAGGGGTGGCGTGGATTCCGCCGCACGAAGTCCTGGTGGTAGTCCTCGGCGGGGTAGAAGCGGGCGCTGCTCTCCAGTTGGGTGGCAATCGGCTTCGCGAAGCTGCCGGCCTCATTGAGCTGGGCGATGTACTGGCGCGCCACGTTCTGCAGCAGGGGATCGTCGCTGAAGATCGCCGATCGGTACTGCTCTCCCACATCGGGCCCCTGGCGGTTCACCTCGGTGGGGTCGTGGGCCACGGCGAAGAACACCTTCAGCAGTTCCCCGTAGCTCACCTGGCCCGGGTCGTAGGTGATGCGGATGCCCTCCGCATGGCCGGTGGTGCCCTGGCTCACCTCGGCGTAGCGGGCCGTGGCGCCGGAGCCGCCGGCATAGCCGGTCTCGACGCTGTGGACCCCCCGCACCTCTTCAAAGATCGCCTCCATGCCCCAGAAACAGCCCCCCGCCAGCACGGCTGTCTGGTCGGGGCCGGGGCGACGGCCCGGATCCAGGGCCGGATCGGGCAGGGCGGCGGCGCTGGCGGTGTTGCAGGCAAGGATCACCAGATCGCAGCCATGGGCCCACAGGTATTCCACGGCGGTTTTTGTCAGCTTGTAGACATCATCGGCATCGCGCACGCCATAAGGCGCGTGGGCATTGTCGCCATAATAGACAAAATGCACGTCCGGCAGCCGCTTTGTCACCGCTTCCAGAACGGTCAAGCCGCCAAGACCACTGTCGAAAATCCCTACTGCCATCGCGCGCCCGTCCTTGGGCGTGATGGTCACGCCCGGTGTTTCTC
>NZ_JADEWP010000146.1:0-6484 GCF_015207535.1 Cyanobium sp. LEGE 06143
GGTCTATCCCACCGTTGGCGGGGGCCCTGGAGCTGCTGCAGCAGGGCCATGCCAGCAGCCTGGCGCCGGCCAACGCCAGCGCCCTGGAGCTGCTGGCGGGGCCGGTGCGCCTTGAGTCTGGCGAGGGGGCTGGCCCAGGGAGCGCGGCCCAGGAGACGGCACTGCGGGCCCTGCTGATCGATCCCCAGACCTGCGGCCCCCTGCTGGCGGCCGTGCCGGGGCAGGCGGCAGAGGCCGCCGTGGGAAGTCTGCGCCGGGCGGGCTTCCCGGCTGCTGCTCTGGTGGGGAGGGTGCTGGGTTGAAGGGAGCTTGGTTGAGCGGTGCTGGAAGAATGACTTCAATTCCCGTGCTGCCCTTGTCCGCCCTTACCCGCTGCCTGCAGGAGGAGGCCTCTGCAATCGCCGCGGCCGCCGATCGCCTCGATCCCCAGCAGGTGGAGGCTGCGCTGGAGCTGCTGGAGAGCTGCCGGCAGCGCCGGGGCAAGCTGATCGTCACTGGCGTGGGCAAGAGCGGAATCGTGGCTCGCAAGATTGCCGCCACCTTCTCTTCGATTGGTCTAACGGCGGTGTTCCTCAACCCCGTGGACGCCCTACACGGTGACCTGGGCATCGTGGCCTCAGATGATGTGACTCTGCTGCTTTCCAACAGCGGAGAGACGCATGAGCTGCTGGCCATCCTTCCCCACCTGAAGCGGCGGGGCACCAGCCGCATTGCCCTGGTGGGACGGCAGAAGTCAAGCCTGGCCCGCGGCTGCGATCTCGTTCTTGACGGAGCCGTGGACCGGGAGGCCTGCCCCCTCAACCTGGCCCCCACCGCCAGCACGGCCGTGGCCATGGCTATCGGGGATGCCCTGGCGGCGGTGTGGATGGAGCGGGCCGGCATTTCGCCGGTGGACTTTGCCATTAACCATCCGGCCGGCTCCCTTGGCAGGCGCCTCACGCTCACAGTGGGAGACCTGATGGTGCCCGTCGGCGAGATTCAGGCCCTGCATCCGGAAGCGCGTCTGCCAGTGGTGATCGCCCACCTCACTGAGGGCAGTCCTGGGCTGGGCAGTCTCGGGGCCAGCTGGGTGCACGGCAGTGATCCTTCCAAGCTGGCAGGGCTGATCACTGACGGTGACCTGCGCCGCACCCTGCAGCGCTATGGCCCGGGGGACTGGGACCGGATCACCGCCGCTGAGATGGCCACCAGGGATCCGATCACCGTGACCCCCGAGGTTCTGGCCGCCGAGGCCCTGGAGCTGATGGAGCGCAATCGCCGTAAGGCGATTTCGGTGCTGCCGGTGGTGTCGCTGCAGGCCCCCCTGCGCCTGGAGGGGCTGCTGCGGCTGCATGATCTGGTGAAGGCCGGCTTCAGTGCCTCGGCCACCTCCCCCAGCTAAATCCCTTTGCCACCCTCCTGATGAGCTTCCGCCTGATTGCCGGACCCTGCGTGATCGAGAGCCGAGATCTGGTGCTGAAGGTGGCCGAGCGAGTGAGCGAAATGTGCGCCGAGTTGGGCATCAGCTATGTCTTCAAGGCCAGCTTCGACAAGGCCAATCGCAGCTCGGGCAGCTCGTTCCGCGGGCCCGGGGCCGAGGAGGGCCTGGGGATCCTGAAAGAGGTGCGACAGCAGCTGGAGATCCCTGTGCTCACCGATATCCACGAGAGCCACCAGGCCTCCGCCGCCGCCGAAGCGGTAGACGTGCTGCAGATCCCCGCCTTCCTCTGCCGCCAGACCGATTTGCTTGAGGCCGCTGCCCAGGCCGTGGCCGGCACGGACAAGGTGGTGAACGTGAAGAAGGGCCAGTTCCTGGCACCGTGGGACATGGCCCAGGTGGTGAACAAGCTGGGCGAGGGCGGTTTGACGCCCGAAAGCGGCCGCCTCTGGCTCACCGAGCGGGGCTCCAGCTTCGGGTACAACACCCTGGTGGTGGACTACCGCAGCGTGCCCCAGATGCAGGCGTTGGGCTGCCCGGTGATCTTCGATGCCACCCACGCCGTGCAGCAGCCGGGCGGCCGCGGCACCAGCTCCGGTGGTCAGCGGGAGTTCGTGGCGCCTCTGGCCCGGGCGGCGGTGGCGGCTGGGGTGGATGGGCTGTTCATGGAGGTTCACCCCGACCCTGACCAGGCCCTCAGTGATGGGCCAAACATGGTGCCCCTGCATCGCCTGGAAGCCCTGCTGCGCCAGCTGATGGAGCTGCGCGCCGTGGTGCAGGACGACCTGGCCGTGAGCACCTATTGACCTCCATGGCCGCTCCTTTGCAGGCCCTGCGCTCCAGGATCCAGCGTGTGGCAATCGGCCCGAGGCTGGCCGCTGTGAAGCTGCTTGTGTGCGATGTGGACGGGGTGCTCACTGATGGCGGCCTCTATTACGAAGCCAGCGGTAGCGTGACCAAGCGTTTCAACGTGCGCGATGGCTTGGCGATCCGCATGCTGCAGCGCGCCGGTATTGAAGTGGCTCTGCTCAGCGGCGGCCGCCGCGGTGCCATCGAGCATCGGGCCCGCCATCTGCAGATCCGCCATTGCCGCGCCGAGGTGGGCGACAAGTTGCTGGGGCTGCGCGAGTTGCAGGCTGAGCTGGACCGCGGCCGGGAGGCCACGGCCTTCATCGGCGACGACCTCAACGATCTGGCAGTTCGGCCGGCCACCGCCTTGTTGGTGGCGCCGGCAGATGCCGCCCGGGGCCTGCGCCAGCGGGCCGATTGGGTGCTGCGTAGTCATGGAGGCAATGGCGCTGTGCGGGAGTTGGCGGAGGCGCTGCTGGAGAGCCGTGGAGCCCTGGCAGCCCTGCACAAGGACGGCTGGCGTGAGAGCAACGGCTGAACCTGGAACCCGAACCAGTGGTAGGGAGGGGCGGGGTCAGCACGGCATGTGCCAGCTCACAATCGATCTAACCCTCACTGCGACCGTTCACTGATCAGGTCGATCCCGGCAAAGCGGCGCATGGTAGGTACCTCAATTAGGATCTCTTGCATTGCCGGATCACTGAGTAAACAACACTGCTGCAGCAGGTGAATCCACAGCATGGTTGCCAGCGGGTACGGAGGCCTTCTGCCCTACTTGCTCGTTTTTGGGTAACAGGGCTAGATCAGCTCAATCGGTGCCTACCAGGGAACCATAGCCTTCATCTCCGACAGCAACTTCTTCCAGTTGGTCTGCTTCTAGGCGGTGGTCTGCTCGTAATCAGAGAAGCCGAGCTTTTTACAGCCTATCAACCCAGTCCTTGCATAGGATCAAGGGGCCGTTGTCCCGCAGGTGAGTTGGATTTTCCAGAGTCTCCCTAAGTCAAGCCACCATCTCCAAAGTTACAGTGTGATTGGCTTCACTGAAGCCAAGGCCCAGAGAACGACGTAACGGCGAAATCTCATTAAAGGGGCAAGGCAGGCGAGGAACCCGGGGGCGATCCACGCATAACATGCTTATAGCCATACCTTCGATTCATAGCTCATCCACGCCAGATCTCATGGCCTGAGCGGGTCCTGATGTCAATCTGCAGCAGTAGCTTTATGATGGGATATCCAGCCACGACCGGTCACTCTCGACGTATTCTCGGCCGCGGGCCACAAGTTCGCCCACACGCCCTGGATCGGCCGCCGGCCGTTTATTCTCAGCCACTAACCGGTATTGGTCTGCTACGCTCCACGCAGCAGTATGTAGATCCGAGACTTGGCGGGGGATGAGATGTAGATGCAGGTGTGGTGCCCCTTCTCCAAAGGCGATGGCATACACGCGGTCGCAGCCTGTGAGCCTCTGCACTAATTGGCTTGCATACCGCACGGCATGGCCCCAGCTAAGAGCTTCCTTGTCGCTGAACTCCAGCGGTCCGGCCAGGTGGCGGCGCGCATCGAGCAGCAGCCAGCCGGGCAGGGGAGCTGGATTGGGATGGTGCCGCAGCAGCCAGAGGTCGGAGCGGGCGATTTGGTAGGCAATGACGCTGGCGGCATCTTCGTGAAGAAGACAGATGGCGCATGGGCGACGGGATCGGGTGGGGGCCATGCCAGAAGGAATGCTAATTCGATGACATCACTATGCATCGCCTTCCAGATTCACCAGGCGGCACGGGCAACAGTCGGTACCAGACTACGTCCTTTTTGATCTGTCGCTCTACCAGGGCGAGATCAGCAGTTAGGGGTTTCCTGAATTCGTGATTATCGATCAAAGTCTCACCGTGCTGACTCTAGGGACAGTGATGAACTACTGCTCGTAATCGATTGGACTAATCTAGTCCATCGTTGAGTGGAAGTACTCTCGCTTGTCAGGCCCTCGATCCAGAAAGCCAGATCACGCTGGAGCTGCTGGGAAGAGATCAGTACTTCTCGATCCTCATCAAGATCCAGATCAAGTACGAGGGCGAAGATGAAGATCTCTATTGCTGCATTATCCCCGTAGCAGTCATTGGCAGATATGCTGCGGAGGCTCATGTTTTATCAGCAGATCGTGGTAGCCGGTAGCTCGGCGTTGAGCGGATCTAACCCCGATATGTGCAATACCTGTTTAATGGTTCAGAGTGGGTGCTCAGCAAGAGCCTCTGCTTGTGTTCGTCATCCCAGTGTTTTCGTGGTCGGCCGTTGAGAGCCAGAGCAACGGCATTCAAGTCCTATTAGGGATATCCGACAGGCAATCTGATTCCAAGTTTCTGGAGGGGTTCGGCTCATGCTGGTGTCGCGGCCTCGCTAACAGTGCCGTGATGTTTGCATCACTGTTGATCCGACTGACGCTTAACGCGCTGAGCCGCCAGCAGCTGCTACGCCGGAGCGGCCCCTCCTGAGTTACACAATTTGCTGGGACACGGCCCATGAAGCAGCGTAAATATCTTGAGGCAACCCAGTAACCCATAAGCTCAAATACACTCTGAGAACAAGGGAGGCGTTCAGACACCCTGAAGGACAAGATGCTGATCATTCATTGTGGTGTCTTCAAAACAGGTACTACTTCCCTCCAGGAGACTGTGTTTCCACACCTTAAGGGAATAGCCTATCTTGGTAAAGGCTCGAAGGCGAATGAAGTGCCAACGAGAGACTTATACGCACAAAGTGCTGCCAGCTTGCTTTCTGAAGTTGCAATACTTGGTTCTCGCTCGCCATTCGGGAAATTACCAAATTTAGACATTAAGCTAGACAAACTAATATTGCCTTGTGTTGAGTCAAGTCAGCTGTACTTATATAGCAACGAAAGCCTCTTGGGGTGTCAGAGCACGCAAGCACCCGAAATCTTTCCCTTCAGCATGTATGATCTGCCTCTGTCTGTATTAAGCAAGACTAGGCTGGCCTCTCGCATTAGATTTCTAGTGGCTTATCGACAGCCTGCCGAAGGCTATTTGGCGAGCAGATTTCTAGAGATCCAGCACTGGCGGAGAAATAAGCATATGCAGCTCCTGTCCCTTCCAGAGTACCTTGCACAGCAAAGGTACATATTCCGCATGCACCCTGAAAAGTCATTCTTCTTCCATGCCTCGCCGAAGTGTATATATCAATATTTTCATAAGAGGAGACTTGACCTCACGCTTGTACGGCATATTGATCTACTCAATATGCCACTTAACATTATAATGGACATGGCAGAGCCCAGGCGCAAGGGGGGGAGGGTGAAAAGACGGCCCGACCATCAGTATAAAGCTGCAAGCAAGGTTCGGCAGATGAAGCACTCATTGACTAAGCTCTCATATTTAGATAGCCTCTACCCCAATAGTGAAAACCCGTATAAAGAGCTTCGGGAAGCAATCATGCAATACTGTCTTATGCATAACATTTATAATTGTCCCAATGAACCATGAGAAGGCATCTGGCATCCTATAGCAATTTGCTACTGTTTAAGACGTTCTCAATGGCAGAAAAAGACCCCCCTCCTTTTGGGTAGAAGAAATGCTTGGGGGCTGCAGCTTCATTCCCAACGAGTTCAGAGGCGCTGTAGTCTTCCCATGTTATTCTGGAATAGAATTCTTGAAAATGGTTTCTAAATGTTTGGGCCGTATAGAATAGTCCAAGCTGGTCGCCATAGTAGAAGTTAAACATTCTTCGTTTTCTTGGCTCTTGCTTTGGCCCAAGGACAAAAAACTTAAAGAGACGAAGGAAAAGCTGAGAGCCCTGAGTATTGCTAAATACTGAAAATCCGGCTTTGATGGCTAAATACGGTTGCCCTGCAATTCCATTGTAGAATAGATCAAGTGTGGTTGGAAAATCTTTCAATGGAGTCTTGGAAGAGTCCCATGTTAACATGATTTCGTGATTATGGAGTCTGGATGCAAGCGAAGCAGCAAAGCCCTTTAGGACTATGGCGTCATAATCCGAGACGATGACTCTAGTTGACTTAGGGAGCCTCTGGGCAACGAGCCCTGAAAGTGGGTCCAAGGTTGGAATTTGCTCGGAATGAACAACGTTTGGCGAATCTGAGGTTGGCTTGGCTGATTTCACCCTTTCGGGTGCCAAAATCTGCCCATGTTGGCCGATTCTTTCCCTCGACAGGCACACTGATCTCCTGATCACGTACTGCATAGCAACCTGCGA
>NZ_JADEWP010000149.1:0-6459 GCF_015207535.1 Cyanobium sp. LEGE 06143
GCGTCTGCGAGGAGCGCGACACCAAGGGCCTCTACGCCAAGGCCCGCGCCGGGGTGATCAAAGAGTTCACCGGCATCTCCAGCCCCTACGAAGCCCCCGAATCCCCGGAGCTGCGGGTGGACACAGGCCGTGCCGAGCTGGAGGGCTGCGTGGCCCAGGTGCTGAGCTTCCTCGATGCAAACGGCATCATCCCCGCCGCCAGCTGATTCAGAGATCGCCTGGGGCCTCAGGGGCTGAGCGGCTCCGCAGGAATGGTCCGGCGTGACGCGAGGCTCACATCCAGAAACGTCTTGCTGCAACTCGCCACCGGCACGGCCAACAGCAGACCGAGCAGCTCCCCCAGGCCCATCAGGCTGCCCAGCCGGGCCCCTAACGGCAGGCAGATCAGCAACCAGGCGGGCTGCAGCCCCACGATGCTGCCCATCAGACGGGGCTGGATCACCTGATCCACCACCTGGCCCACGGCAATGGCCACCGCCAGCACCTCCAGACCTGTGCGGGGGTCGTTGAGCGCCACCAGGCCGCTCAACAGCACGATCGTGAGGGCGCTGGCATAGGGCACCAGGGTGGTGAAGCCGATCGCCACGGCGAACAGCACCCCATAGGGAATGGCCAACAGGGTGAACACCACGATCTGCAGGCCGCTCAGGATCATCGCCAGCACCACCTGCCCGGCGAAATAGCCCCGGAACGTGCGGCTCAGGGTGTCCACCACCAGGGATCGGACGCCCGCCGGCAGCCACTGGGCCAGGCCAGCGCTGATCGACTCCCCGCCGAGCAACAGAAACACCGCCAGCACCAGCACGATCACCGTGTTCACGGTGAGACCGACGGTCGCCCCGAGCAGACCCAGCAGCCGCTGGCTCAGCTGGCTGGCCAGCTTGCTGAAGCGGGTCAGGAGTTCACTGCTGAGGTTGCCGAAATCCGTGGGGATCCCCTGCTCCTGAGCCCAACCCTCCAGCGCATCGAGCCACACCTCTCCCTGGGCCAGCCAACCCGGCAGCGCTGCGATGAGTTCGGCCAGCTGATCAATCAGGCGCGGCACCAGCCAGAGCAGGGCCAGGGCCAGTAATCCCATCGCCAGCCCCAGCACCAGCACCATCGCCAGACTGCGAGGCAGGCCCCGCTGGCGCAGCCAGCGGCTGGGGATATCCAGCAGGAAGGCGATGAGAGCGGCGGTGAGGAAGATGGCTGGGAACGGCGCCAGCGGCAGCAGCAACTGACGCAGCACCCAGAGGTTGAGCACGAGCAGGGGCAGGGCCAGGCCGATCTTCAGCCAGGGGGGGAGGACCAGACGCTCGAGCATCGCGGGGTGATCGCAAGGGGGAGAAAGAACGCCTTAGTCCATCTGGGCCAGGTAGGCCTCGCTGCCCAGCTGGCCGAGGCGCCCATCCTTGGCGCGCACCTGGCCATGCAGTTCAGCGCGGTAGGCCAGCAGGGCCTCCGCCAGCCGCCCATCGGCCGTGGCCAGGATCTGCACCGCCAGCAGGCCGGCGTTGGTGCCGTTGCCGATCGCCACCGTGGCCACCGGAATCCCGGCGGGCATCTGCACGATCGAGTGCAGCGAATCCACCCCGGAGAGGGCCCGGCTCTGCACCGGCACGCCGATCACCGGCAGGGTGGTGAGCGCCGCCACCATGCCGGGCAGGTGGGCCGCACCGCCGGCGCCGGCGATGATCACCTTGAGCCCCCGCCCAGCCGCCTGCTGCGCGAAGGCCACCATCTCCAGCGGTGTGCGGTGGGCGGAGAGCACCCGCACCTCGGCCGCCACGCCGAAGCGCTGCAGCATCGCCACCGCGGGCTGCATGGTTGGCAGATCGGAATCGCTGCCCATCACCACGGCCACGCGGGGTTCGGAGCCGGAACGGTCCGCTGCGATGCGCTGGATCCGCAACGTCCGCCTGCCCCAGGCCCGCCGCTGCAGCCACGGCCGGCAGCAGCGCTGGCGGCTCGGCCTCGACGCCCACGACTGGATCGAGGTGCTGGAGCCGATCGACCCCGGCAGCAGCGTGGCCGGCGACGACTGGCAGGGCGACTGGCTGAGCCCTGCCGGGGTGGACCTGCAGATCAACGGCGGCCTCGGCCTCGCCTTTCCGGAACTCACGCCCGCCGATCTGCCCCGGCTGCTGGAGCTGCTTGAACTGCTGTGGCGCGATGGGGTGGAGGCAATCTGCCCCACCCTCGTGACCTGCGACAGCGCCGCCCTGCGCCAGGCCCTGGCCGTGCTGGACCGGGCTCGCCAGCAGCACCGCGACGGCCGCTGCCAGCTGCTCGGCGCCCACCTGGAGGGGCCCTTCCTCCACCCGGCTCGCCGGGGCGCCCACCCCCGGCAGCACCTGGTGGCCCCCAGCCTGGAGGCCCTGGCAGCGCGCATCGACGGCTTTGAGGACCAGATCGATCTGATGACCCTGGCTCCCGAACTGGAGGGCGCCGGCGCCGTGATCGCGGCCCTGCGGGAGGCCGGGGTGGTGGTGAGCCTGGGCCACAGCAGCGCCGATGAGCACCAGGCCGCCGAAGCGTTCAGAGCCGGTGTGGGCATGCTGACCCACAGCTTCAATGCCATGGCGGGCCTGCAGCACCGCAACCCGGGCCCGATCGCCGCGGCCGTGCTCGATGGCGGCGTGGCGCTGGGGCTGATCGCCGATGGCGTGCACGTGGCGCCGTCGATGGTGCTGCTGCTGCAGCGCCTGGCTCCCGAGCAGCTCGTGCTGGTGAGCGATGCCCTGGCCCCCTACGGTCTCGGCGAGGGCCGCCACCGCTGGGACGAGCGGGTGCTGCTGGTGCAGAACGGCTGCTGCCGCCTGGAGGACGGCACCCTCGCCGGGGTGACACTGCCGCTGCTGAACGGGGTGCGGCGGCTGGTGGACTGGGGCGTCGCGGCTGAGCAGGCGATCGCCGCGGCCACGATCACGCCCCGGCGGGTGCTCGGAGATGGCCGCGACACCGCCACCATGCTGGTGGGCTCACCCCTGGCGGAGACCCTGCGCTGGAACTGGGAGGAGGGGGGAACCCTGGGCTGGCGGCGCTGCGCCTGAGCAGCCGCGGACCTGCGGGGCCCTGGGCCGCTCCTTAGGATCCGAGCCACTTTCTTCTGCCCCGATGCCTGCTGAGTCCACGGCCGTTGAGAAGGACGAGGTGAAGGGCTACTTCGAAACCACGGGTTTCGAGCGCTGGAACCGGATCTACAGCGACAGCGAGGACGTCAACAAGGTGCAGCGGAACATCCGCCTGGGGCACCAGAAAACAGTGGACAACGTGCTGGCCTGGTTGCAGGAGCAGGGTGATCTCTCCAGCCGCAGCTTCTGCGACGCTGGCTGCGGCGTGGGCAGCCTCAGCCTGCCCCTGGCCGGACTCGGCGCCGGCAGCATCGCCGCCAGTGATCTTTCCGAGGCCATGGTGGCGGAAGCCGCGCGCCGGGCCGCCGCTGCCGGCCTCAGCACCAGCCAGCTGCAGTTCCACGCCTCCGACCTGGAGAGCCTCACGGGGCGCTACGACACCGTGATCTGCCTGGATGTGTTCATCCACTACCCCCAGGCCGCCGCCGAGGACATGGTGCGTCATCTGGCCGCCATGGCCGAGAAGCAGCTGATCGTGAGCTTCGCCCCCTACACCCCCCTGCTGGCGCTGCTCAAGGGCATCGGCCAGCTGTTCCCCGGGCCCAGCAAGACCACCAGGGCCTATACCCTGCGGGAGGAGGGCATTGTCAAGGCCGCCGCTGAAGCCGGCTTCACCCCCGTGCGCCGCAACCTCAACCAGGCCCCCTTCTATTTTTCGCGGCTGATCGCCTTCGAGAGGCAAGGCTGAAGCCTGGGCTCAGCCGGGCTCCAGCAGCAGCGCCTGGCTGTCCTGGAACAGGATCGGCTCGCGGCCGGCCAGCTGCGCAGCACTGGGCTCCAGCCCGGGAGAGGCCAGCAGCAACCGCCAGGGCCCGGCCTGCTCCGGAAAGAGCTCGGGCAGGCCGAGCGCCATCGCCGCACCGCCCATGTGGGCCACCAGGGCCACGGTGGAGGCTTCAGGTTCAGGAGCCCGGCGCATCCCGTAGAAGATCGTCGTGGAGGGCGTGGTGAGCAGATCCAGCCGCTCGTCGTTGCTCAGGTTCTCGGCCAGCCAGGGCCGGGAACGGCGGAACTCGCGCAGGGCCATGTTGAAGCCGGCCTGCACCGGATCCACCCGATCGGCATGGAGCCAGATGTTGCAGGCGGCATGCATGTCTTCCATGAAATGGCGGGCAAAGGCCTTCAGCCAGGCCACGTCCACCACCGCCGTGGTGCCGTCGTCGCCGGTGGGCATCCCGGCCTGGCAGGCCAGGGCGATCTGCTCGAGGTCGTAGTCGGTGGCGGAGATGGAGCCCGTCAGCAGGGCCAGAAACTGGCGCAGCTGGGCCAGCTCCCTGAAGCCCAGCTGCTTGATCGCCTGGAACAGCCCGTCAGCGGCGTACAGCGCGTCGCTGAGCTGCCAGTCAAGGAAACCCGGGGCCTCCTCCGCCACCACCTTGACGCCGAAGCGGTCGTCGGTGTTGCGGAAGAAGCCCCAGGGCGCCCGCATCAGGCAATGGATGAAATCCATGGGCAGGCCCGGGCCGAAGCCGTAGGTGAGGGCCCCGATCGCGCCGTTGTCGTAGGCGTTGGCCAGCACCTCCGGCAGCGTGCTGCCGAGGTGGGGATTGATCGGCTCGCCGGGATCCACCTGGGTGCCGCGCCGCAGGGTGTCGTGGTTGCCGCAGCCGTTGACCCAGCGGGACCCCAGCTGCATCTTTTCGCAGACCCTCCGCCACTTACGGGCCCAGAAGCCATGCAGGGCCGGGGTGTTGTGGGCAAAGATCATGGGACCCCACTGAAAGGCGTCGGGACGCTGCTCCACCAGGTCGCGGTAGCTGGACACCTCCTCCCAGCCCTCAGCCGGCCAGGGCCGGCCGTCTTCATAGATCACAAAGGGCCGCCAGCGCGCCGGGCCGATCTCCTGCACCAGATCGCCCATGCTCAGCAGGTAGGGATCGTCGTAGGCGACCCGGCCGGTGATCGGGTCGAAGTACTTGAAATCCTGGCCACCGTCGATGCGGATGCCATCGGCGCCGGTGTTGACCTTGCGGCGCTGCATCTCGAGCAGGATCGCCCGCACCACCGGGTTCTGGTGGTTCACATCCTGGCCGTACATGTTCGGCCCCTTGAGAAAGCGGCCGTTCAGCAGGTCGATGGCCTGGTTGTCGGCGTGGCCATAGACCAGGTCGTAGACCACCCTGATCGGGCCGGTGGGGAAGGTGTGGAGTTCGCTGATGAAGGCCACCAGCTCATCGGGCCGCAGGGTTTCGAGCAGGGCCGGATTGGTGGCGGCGCTGCCGAAAATCACGATGTCGTAGCCCCAGTTCTGCAGGTCGGGGCGCCGCAGCCGCACCCGCACATCCCCCGCCTCAGCCACGATCCCCTCGGTTTCGGTATCGAGCACGTCCTCATCGTCTGGCCGCAGGCTGAAGTGGTCGTCGTCACCCCCTTGCCCGGAGCGCACCTCCACCGTGGGTTCGGTGGGTAACAGCTGCACCGCGTCGTAGCCGATCAGGTTGGTTTCGGCGGGGGTCAGCGCCTCGCCGCAGCGCAGTTTGGCGGCCAGCTTGCGGTAGAGCTCCGTAAGCCCGGAGAGGTAGCCATTGGGTGAGGCCGTGCGCACATGCAGCTGCAGGATGTTGCAGGGGGCCGGAATGGTGACGGGCTCATCGGCGATGAGGGTGTCGTAGTAGGCGTGATCGGTCCGGCGGGCCTGCAGACCCTCCAGGTCATAGATCTCGGCGGGGGCGTAGACGCCGTAGGGGAAGGAGTTGCCGAGGCAGTCCCCCAGGGCGGTCACGGCATTGGTGTCAGGGCTGAGGTAGCGCAACCAGTAGAGCGAACCGATCGTGGTGACATCGCCGACCCGCAGGCCACTGAGCACGCCCCAGTGGTATTCACCCCACTTCTCGAGCTGCAGGTAGTCACGGTGGAAGCGCACCGTCTGCTCGGCCAGGGAGGGATCGATCGTCTGGCGAGGGGTGAACACTTCCAGCTGGATGTTCTTCGGCTGGATCACATCGCCGGAGAGTTCCGGCGTCCAGAAGCCGATCTCCACCAGCCCGTCGGGGCGCACGTGGGCCCCGAGCCGCGTGGCCAGCAGCCGCGCCTTCTCGAACAGGGTGCCCTCGCCGGCCTCCACCGCCTCGGCCCAGGCCAGCAGCGCGGCGGTGGGCTCGGATTCCAGCTGGATGGAGGCATCCCTTTGGAGCCTGGCAGAGGGGGGCTGGGGCATGGCCTGGCGTCGGGAACAGCCGGGGGCTCACCCTGACATGGGGTCGGCGTCAGAGTCGCAGGCCCCATCGGCGGAACCGAGCAGGGGCGGGGGCAGTGGCGCCTCCAGCGCCAGCACCTGCCCGCCCGGCAGGGGCAGCCACAGCCGGTGGGCGTGGAGCCGGTAGCCGCCCTCCCCCGGCAGCAC
>NZ_JADEWP010000153.1:0-6354 GCF_015207535.1 Cyanobium sp. LEGE 06143
GGTCTCCTGCGTGGCAGCAGGGGCCCCATCACCTGGTGTGCCGGGGTCGGGGGCCGAGAAACTGCGCGAGAGCTGTTCCCCCAGGGGAGTACCACTGCACCCGCCCAGCAGCACGCCGATGAAGCCGGCGCACAGAACCGGCCCCCAGCGGCGGCCATCGGGGCAGGGCCGGAGCATCAACTCTCCGCCGCTTTGATCACGCGCACGGCGCTGGCCCGCAGCCGACCGGTCTTGGTGGTGGTGGGAGGCTTCTTGGCGGCGGCCTGCTGGCTCTTGGCCGCCGCAGCGGCTTTGGTCTTGGCGGTCTTGGCGGAGGCGGCGCGCTTGCCGGTGGCTGTCGTGCCAGGGGAGGCTTTGCCCCTGGAGGTCTTGCCCGTGGCGGCCTTGGCCGCCAGCAGCTCGATCGCCTGCTCCAGGGTGATGGTGTCGGCCGTGGTGCCCTCCGGCAGGGAGGCGTTCACCTTGCCCTGCTTCACGTAGTGGCCATAGGGACCATCAAAGAGCTGCACCGGTTCGTCGCTGCCCTCCGGCAGCCCGAGCTGCTTGAGGGCGGTGCGGCCACCGCGGCCACGCTTGGGCATCGCCAGCAGTTCCAGGGCGCGGCTCAAGGGCACCATGAGCACGTCATCTTCGGCCTTGAGCGAGCGGTAGTCCTTCTCGCCCTTGCCCTTGTGGTGCACTACGTAGGGCCCGAAGCGGCCCAGGCCGGCCTCCACCCTGCCGCCCTCGGGATGGTCGCCGAGGCTCCGGGGCAGGCGCAGCAGGCCCAGGGCATCGGCGAGGCTGAGCTCCTCGGGCTTCTGGCCCTTGGGCAGCGAGGCGCGCTTGGGCTTGGGAACGGCCTCACTCACCTGGCCGCGCTGCACGTAGGGGCCGTACTGGCCGAACAGCAGGTACACCTGCTCACCCGTCTCGGGGTCCTCGCCCAGGGACTCGGGACCTTCCGCCTTCTGGCGCAGCAGCAGCTCGGCCTTGTCGGCATCGAGATCGGCCGGGGTGATCTCCAGGGGCAGGGTGGCCTTGAGCAGCTCCTCGGTGCCGTCCTCGGCCACCCGCTTGGTTTCCAGGTAGGCCCCGAAGCGGCCGATCCGCACCACACAGGGCAGGCCCTCCAGCGACACGGTGCGGGAGACGCCGGGGTCGATGTCACCCTCGCGCTGCTGCACCTGGGTTTCGAGACCCTTCTCGCCTCTGTAGAACGACTCCAGGTAGGGCAGCCAGGCCACCTGGCCATGGGAGATCTCGTCGAGGCTCTGCTCCATCCGGGCGGTGAAGCTGGTGTCCACCAGATCGGGGAAATGCTCCTCCAGCAGGGCCGTCACCGCGAAGGCCGTGAAGCTGGGGGTGAGGGAGTTGTTCAGGAGCGTGGCGTAACCCCGGTCCACGATCGTGCCGATGATCGAGGCATAGGTGGAGGGGCGGCCGATGCCCTCCTTCTCCAGCATCTTCACCAGGGCGGCCTCGCTGTAGCGCGCTGGAGGCTGGGTCTGGTGGCCGAGGGCCTCCACCCCCTGGCAGGCCGGAGCATCGCCCACCGCCAGGGCGGGCAACAGCACTTCCTGGCCCTCCAGGGCCGCATCGGGGTCGTCGCTGCCCTCCACGTAGGCACGGAAGAAGCCGGGGAAATCGATCCGCTTGCCGCTGGCGCGGAAGCGCGCCGTGCCGAGGCTGCCGCCCTCCACCTCCAGATCCACGGCCAGCATCGTGAGCCGCGCCTCAGCCATCTGGCTGGCCACAGTGCGCTTCCAGATCAGCTCATAGAGGGCCAGATCCCTGCCTTCGAGGCGGGTGTCGCCTGGATCGCGGAAGCTCTCCCCGGCCGGTCGGATCGCCTCGTGGGCCTCCTGGGCGTTGCGGGCCTTGGTGGAGAACTGCCGCACCGCGGGACTCAGGTAGGTGTCGCCGTACTTGGCCGCCACGCAGCTGCGGGCCGCCTGAATCGCCTGGTCGCTGAGGTGCACCGAATCGGTGCGCATGTAGGTGATGAAGCCCCGCTCGTAGAGCCCCTGGGCGGCGCGCATCGTCTCGCGGGCCGAGAGCCGCAGCTTGCGGTTCGCCTCCTGCTGCAGGGTGCTGGTGGTGAAGGGCGCCACCGGCTTGCGCACACTCGGCTTGGCCTCCACCTGCGCCACCGACCAGGCTCCGCTCTGCACGGCGGCCTGGAGGCTGCGGGCCTCGTCCTCGGCCAGCAGCCGCACTCGGCTGCCGGCCTTGAGGGCACCGCTGGTCTCGTCGAAGTCGGAGCCGCCGGCAATGCGCTCCCCCTTGAGGTGGCTGAGTTTGGCCTCGAAGCGGCCGCCGGCCTGCTCCAGCTGGGCCTTGAGGTCCCAGTAGCTGCCGCTGTGGAAGGCCCGGCGGGCCCGCTCGCGCTGCACCAGCAGGCGCACCGCCACCGACTGCACCCGGCCGGCCGACAGGCCCCAGGCCACCTTCTTCCAGAGCAGCGGCGAGAGGGTGTAGCCCACCAGCCGATCGAGGATCCGGCGTGTCTCCTGGGCGTGGACGAGCTCCATGTCGAGCTCCCGGGTGTCGTCGAGGGCGCGGCCGATGGCGGCCTTGGTGATCTCGTGGAACACCATTCGCTTGACGGGAACCTTGGGCTGTAGCAGCTGCAACAGGTGCCAGCTGATGCTTTCACCCTCCCGGTCCTCGTCCGTGGCCAGGAGGAGCTGATCGGCGCCCTTGAGGGCGTCCTTGAGTTCCTTCACCACTTTCTTCTTGTCCTTCGGCACTACGTAGAGCGGCTCGAAGTTGCTGGCGGTGTTCACGCCCAGGTTCGCCCACTTCTCACCCTTGTGAGCGGCAGGGATCTCACTGGCGTTGTTCGGCAGGTCCCGCACGTGTCCCATGGAGGCCTCCACGCGGAAGTCCTTGGGCAGGAATCCACGGATGGTGCGGGCCTTGGTGGGGCTCTCAACGATGACGAGGGTGTGACCCACAGACAGGCGAACGACCTCCCCCCTCTTTATCGCATCGGCGGCCGGCACCGCATCCCGCCGCTGGGGAACCGGGGCAACGCCGCTACAGTTCCGGCACCAAATCTGGCCGCATCACCCCCGTGATCTCCCTGCTCGGTGCTCTCCCAGCCGTGGCCGCTGCCACGCTCGCAGAGGCGGCCCAACCCGCCACCCAGGCCATCGGGGCGGGGTTCGGCAGTGGTGGGCTCAGCCTCCAGCTCAATGCCGGCGCCATCGCCCCTGAGGTGGCCGTGCTGCTGGCCCTGATCGCCTGTCTGCTGGTGGATCTGGCCGGCGAGCAGGCCGCCAGCCGCTGGGTGCCGCCCCTCTGCTACGCCGGCCTTGGCGGCGCCCTGGTGCTGCTGGCCCTGCAGTGGAACACCCCGGCGCTGGAGCCGTCCTTCCTCGGCTCCTTCCTCGCCGACAACCTGGCGATCGCCTTCCGCGGCGTGGTGGCAACCTCCAGCTTGATCTCGCTGCTGTTGAGCTGGCGCTACGTGGAGCGCAGCGGCACGCCGGTGGGCGAATACGCCGCCATCCTGCTGGCCGCCACCCTCGGCGCCATGTTCCTCTGCGGCGCCACCGATCTGGTGAGCATCTTCATCTCCCTGGAAACGCTCTCGGTATCGAGCTACCTGCTGGCGGGCTACATGAAGCGCGACGCCCGCAGTTCCGAGGCGGCACTCAAATATCTGCTGGTGGGTTCTGCCGCCGCGGCGGTGTTCCTCTACGGAGCCTCCCTGCTCTACGGCCTCACCGGTGGTGCCACCGGACTGGATGCCGTCGCCCTGGCCCTGCAGACCAGCGCCTCGCCGGTCACCGCCCTGGCCCTGGTGTTCGTGCTGGCCACCGTGGCCTTCAAGATCGCCGCCGTGCCCTTCCACCAGTGGACGCCCGACGTCTACGAGGGCTCGCCCACCCCAGTGGTGGCCTTCCTCTCGGTGGGTTCCAAGGCGGCAGGATTCGCGCTGGCCGTTCGCATCCTGGTGGGCTGCTTCGAGAGCTTTGATGCTCAGTGGAAGCTGCTGTTCACCGTGCTGGCCATCCTCAGCATGGTGCTGGGCAACGTGGTGGCCCTGGCCCAGACCTCCATGAAACGGATGCTGGCCTACAGCTCGATCGGCCAGGCCGGCTTCGTGATGATCGGGCTGGTGTGCGGCACCGAGGACGGCTTCGCGGCCATGGTGCTGTACATGGCCGCCTACCTGTTCATGAACCTGGGGGCGTTCGCCTGCATCATCCTGTTCTCTCTGCGCACCGGCAGCGACCGTATTGCCGACTACGCAGGCCTCTACCAGAAAGATCCCCTGATCACCCTGGGGCTCAGCCTCTGCCTGCTCTCCCTGGGCGGTATCCCGCCGATGCTGGGCTTCTTCGGCAAGATCTACCTCTTCTTCGCCGGCTGGGCTGATCAGCAATATCTGCTGGTGGTGGTGGGCCTGGTCACCTCCGTGGTCTCGATCTACTACTACATCTCCGTGATCAAGATGATGGTGGTCAAAGAGCCCCAGGAAGCGTCCGATGTGGTGAAGGCCTATCCCGAGATCTCCTGGTCGATTGCCGGCATGCCGGAGCTGCGCACGGCGCTGGTGGGCTGTGTGATCGTCACCGCGGTAGGAGGGGTGCTCTCCAGCCCGCTGTTCACCTGGGCCAGCGAGGCGGTGGTGGGCACGCCGATCCTGCAGCAGGCCATCGCCAGCGCCACAGCTCCGCCGATCGGTTGATGCCGTGATCCAGCCCGTTGCCCAACTCGAGGCCGTGGAGAAGGTCTACGGCTCAGGTGACACGGAGGTGCGCGCCCTCGATGGCCTCAGCCTCACCGTCAACCGCGGTGACTATCTGGCCGTGATGGGGGCGTCCGGTTCGGGCAAGAGCACGGCGATGAACATCCTCGGCTGCCTGGATCGGCCCAGTGCCGGCAGCTACCGCCTCAGCGGCACCCAGGTGAACCAGCTCAATGACGACCAGCTGGCCGATCTGCGCAACCGCGATCTGGGGTTCGTGTTCCAGCAGTTCCACCTGCTGCCCCAGCTCTCGGCGCTCGACAACGTGATGCTGCCGATGGTGTACGCGGGAGTGCCGGCCCCGGAACGGCGGCGGCGCTCCGAGGAGGCCCTCGGACGGGTGGGGCTGGCGGATCGGCTGATCAACAAACCCAACCAGCTCTCCGGCGGCCAGCAGCAGCGGGTGGCGATCGCCCGGGCGATCATCAACCAACCCGCCCTGCTGCTGGCCGATGAACCCACGGGCGCCCTCGATTCCCGCACCACCGAGGAGGTGCTGGCCATTTTCGATGAACTGCACCGAGGCGGCATGACCGTGGTGATGGTGACCCATGAAGACGATGTGGCCGCCCGCGCCGACCGGGTGGTGCATTTCCGCGATGGCCGGATCACCGAGACGACCAGCCAGGCGCCGGCCCTGGCCGCCCGCTAACCCGCCGGAGGGGCAGGGGCCAGGGGGGCGATCGGCCGCTCCAGGCTCTGCAGCAGCTGGCCCATCAACAGGGCGATGGCATCGCTGCCGCCGGCCGCCGGGCCGGGGTCGAGATCGCCGGGATCCACCGCCATCCAGCCGCCATCGCCGGGCAGCCGCAGCTCGAAATGCAGGTGGGGGCCGGTGCTAAGACCCGTACTGCCCACCCGGCCGATCACCTCCCCCTGGCGCACCCGATCGCCGGGCTTCACGTAGAGCTCGCTGAGGTGCCCGTAGAGCGTGCGCCGCCTGGGGCGCTCATGTTCGATCTCGATGGCCAGGCCGTAACCGCCTGCCACGCCGCTGCTGATCACCTGGCCGCTGAGGGAGGCCACCACAGGCGTGCCCTCCGGCGCCGCCAGGTCACGGCCGGCGTGCATCAGCCAGCTGCCCAGCACGGGGTGGACGCGGAAGCCGAAACCACTGCTGGTGACGGCTGAACCGATCAGGGGAAAGAGCAGACGGCGATTGCCGTTGCCACCGATCGGCGAGGGGCGGGGCGTGACCGCGAACACATCGGCAAGGCGGAAGCCACCGCCGCCGCCGGCCAGCAGGGCCGCCACGGGGACCGTGAGCGGCGTGGTGAGCGGCGCCCCGCCGATCAGCCGTTGTCCGGCTCCGGTGATGCCCCTGCCGGCGTCGTCGCCAAGAAAGCCGCCGGGCGCCGACGTGCTGCTGCCTGGGCGACCCCAGCCCCGCACCACCACGCCCCGGCGGCACTCCTGGGCTGAGAGAGCGCCGCTGCTGCAGGCCTGGACATTCGCGGGGCTGTTGAACGGGATGGCGCGGCTGCCGGAACGCACCCGCTCCCGTTCGGCCGGGGTGACAACGCCCTCGCGTACAAGGGCATCGAGGGAGCTGTCGAAGCTGGCCGCTGGACGGGAGCCCCGCGCTGAGGCAGGGGGCACGGAGCGGGGTGCCG
>NZ_JADEWP010000155.1:0-6337 GCF_015207535.1 Cyanobium sp. LEGE 06143
CGACTACATCGGCAGCTGGGGGCCGGCCATCTGCGGCCACGCCCACCCCGAAGTGATCGCCGCCCTGCACAGCGCCCTCGACAAGGGCACCAGCTTCGGCGCCCCCTGTGAGCTGGAGAACGAGCTGGCCCAGCGGGTGATCGAGGCCGTGCCATCCGTGGAGATGGTGCGCTTCGTGAACAGCGGCACCGAAGCCTGTATGTCCGTGCTGCGCCTGATGCGTGCCTTCACCGGCCGCGAGAAGGTGATCAAGTTCGAGGGCTGCTACCACGGCCACGCCGACATGTTTCTGGTCAAGGCCGGCTCCGGCGTGGCCACCCTTGGCCTGCCGGATTCACCGGGGGTGCCCCGGGCCACCACCGCCAGCACCCTCACCGCCCCCTACAACGACCTGGAGGCCGTGAAGCAGCTGTTCGCCGAAAACCCCGGCGAAATCTCCGGCGTGATCCTCGAACCGGTGGTGGGCAATGCCGGCTTCATCCCGCCGGTGCCCGGCTTCCTGGAGGGCATCCGCGAGCTCACCAAGGAGAACGGCGCCCTGCTGGTGTTCGACGAGGTGATGACCGGCTTCCGCATCAGCTACGGCGGCGCCCAGGCCCGCTTCGGGGTGACCCCCGACCTCACCACCATGGGCAAGGTGATCGGCGGTGGCCTGCCGGTGGGGGCCTACGGCGGCAGGGCCGACATCATGGCGATGGTGGCGCCGGCCGGGCCGATGTATCAGGCGGGCACCCTCAGCGGCAACCCCCTGGCGATGACCGCCGGCATCAAGACCCTCGACCTGCTGCGCCAGCCGGGCAGCTACGAGCGGCTGGAAGCCACCACCCAGCGCCTGATCAAGGGCATTCTCGAGGCCGGCAAAGCGGCGGGCCTGCCGATCTGCGGCGGCTCGATCAGCGCCATGTTCGGCTTCTTCCTCTGCGATGGGCCGGTGCGCAACTTCGAGGAGGCCAAGGCCGCCGATGCGGCCCGCTTCGGCAAGCTGCACCGGGTCATGCTCGAGCGCGGCGTGTATCTCGCCCCCAGCGCCTTCGAGGCCGGCTTCACCTCCCTGGCCCACAGCGACGCCGACGTGGACGCCACCCTCACCGCCTTCCAGGAGAGCTTCGCTGCCATCGCCTGAGGTCCTGATGGACCCCACGCCTGCGGTCAGAGCCCCCGCCACCGACCAGCCGCTCAGCTTCACCAGCCTGCGCCAGGCCCTGGGGCCGGGGGTGCTGCTGGCCGGCGCCGCCATCGGCGGCTCCCATCTGGTGGCCTCCACCCAGGCCGGTGCCCGCTATGGCCTGGGGCTGCTGGCCCTGGTGCTGCTGGCCAACCTGGTGAAATATCCCTTTCTGCTGGTGGGCACACGCTTCACGGCGGTCACCGGCCTCAGCCTGCTGGAGGGCTACCAGCGCCAGCGCCCCTGGTATCTGCCCCTGTTTCTGCTGATCACCCTCGCCACCGGCGTGGCCAACATCGCCGCCGTGACGGCGGTGGCCGGCAGCCTGGCCACCAGCTTCCTGCCCTTCAGCCCGGTGCTGCTCTCCCTGGCCCTGCTGGGCCTTGGGCTGGCCCTGCTGCTGCTGGGGCATTACCGCAGCCTCGATCGGTTCAGCAAGGTGATCGTGCTGCTGCTGGTGCTGTTCACGCTGCTGGCCACGGGGGCCGTGCTGCTGCGGGGGCGCCTGGGCAGTGGGGCCAGCCTGTTCAGCCCTAGCCCCTGGAGCCTCACGTCCCTGCCCTTTCTGGTGGCCCTGATCGGCTGGATGCCCTGTCCGCTGGATCTGGCGGCCTGGTCATCGCTGTGGATCTTCGCGCGGGAGGACGACACCGGCGCCCGCAGCAGCCGTGCGGCCGTGGAGGCCGACTTCAACCTCGGCTACGCCCTCACCACCGTGATGGCCGTGCTGTTCCTGCTGCTGGGCGCCTGGGTGATGCACGGCACGGGCCGGGAGTTCTCGCAGGCCGGAGCCGCCTTTGCCCAGCAGCTGGTGCAGCTCTACACCGCCAGCCTGGGGAGCTGGGCCTACCCCCTGATCGCTGCTGCGGCCTTCATCACGATGCTGAGCACCAGCCTCACCTGCCTGGATGGCTACCCCCGCTCGGCCTCAGCAGGCCTGCGGCTGCTGCGCGGCCACCGGGGCCGCCAGGTGCACGATCGCCGCGATCAGCAGCTCTGGATCGGCCTGCACGCGCTGCTGGCGGCTGCCGTGGTGGGCCTCTGGCCCGGCTCCATGGGCACCCTGGTGCAGCTGGCCATGCTGGTGTCCTTCCTCACCACACCCGTGCTGGCGGCGATGAACCTGAAGGTGATGCAGGGCCGCCAGGTGGCCCCGCAGGATCGCTTCCACGGCGGTCTGCTGCTGCTGGCGCGCCTCGGCCTGGGGCTGCTGTCGGCGTTTCTGCTGGTGTTCCTGCTCAGCCTGGGCTGAGTTCCCGGCGCAGGCGTTCGCCCAACCGCAGGGCCAGGGCGATCACGGTGAGGCCCGGCCCCACCGCCGGACAGCTGGGAAACACGCTGGCATCGGCCACGCTCAGGTTGGCCAGGCCATGGCAGCGACCCTCCAGGTCCACCACGGCCTGGGCCGGATCTGAGCCCATGCGGCAGGTGCCGCTGGCATAGCCCATCACCGCCAGCGGCGCCTCGCCACGGGGGTAGATCGGGGCGGCGCGCACCACCTGGGTGAGGGGGTCGGCCTCCAGCTTCTGGATGGTGTCCAGCCAGCGGTAGACGAGCCGGTCGTGGGCCTCGCGGTTGTTGGGCAGGTAGTTGATCTGGATGCTCTCCCCGCGCAGGGTGACGCGGTTCTCGGGCTCGGGCAGCACGCCGCTCATCGCCCACCAGCTCACGGAGCGATCGGCCAGCCATTCCACGGCGCGATCGGGCAGCAACCGGGTGATCAGCGACAGGATGGGCGGCGATTCGGCGAACAGCGGATCCTGCAGCACACCCCCACCGCTCTGGATCGAGCCGAGCGGGAAGCTCACATTGCGGTCGCCCCAGTAGTAGTCGCTGATGCCGAGGCTGCGGGCATAGCGACCCGAGTTGGGTTCGCTGGCCAGCTGCAGCATGGCGGTGAGCTGGGGCTTCATCAGGTTGCGGCCCACCTGGCCGGAGCCATTGGCCAGGCCCTCGGGATGGCCGTCGCTGGCGGAGCGCAGCAGGATGGCGGCGGAGTTCACGGCGCCGGCAGAGAGCACCACCTGGTGGGCCCGGAACAGCCAGCGCTGGGAGCCGATCTCCGCCTCCACCCCCTTCACTTCAGTGCCTGCGGGGTTCACGTGCAGGCGCCGCACCTCAGCGCCCGTGCGCAGCACACAGGATCCCGGCCCTTCCTCACAGGCGGGCCACACGCCGAACAGCTCAGCATCGCCGGTGGGGTCATCCGGATCGCTCGACCAGCTCAGGGGCAGGGGATAGGGATGGAGGCCCCGCCGCTGCAGGCCAGCCTCAATCGCCTCCATCAACGGCTCGAAGCGCCGCGGCGGATGGGGGTAGGCCGTGCTGCGGCTTGGCTCCGTGGGATCGATGCCGGCACGGCCATGCACCCGGTAAAGCTGCTCAGCGCGGTCGTACCAGGGGGCCAGATCGCCATAGCGCAGGCCCCAGTCGGGGCTGCGGCCCTCCTGCAGGGCCAGGCCGCTGAACTCCGCTTCGCGCATGCGCTCCAGCACACCGCCCCAGATCTTGGAGTTGCCGCCGGGGGCATAGAGCATCTGCGGCAGGAAGGGATCCCCATCGGGGCCAAACCAGCTGCCCGAGGGGTGGTAGCGGCGGCGGCGGAACAGGTCCACATCGGCCACGTTCTGATCGGCGAGCGGCAGGGAGATGCCGCGCTCCAGCAACAGCACTGAGCAGCCGGCCCGCACCAGCTCAGCGGCGAGGGTGCCACCGGCTGCGCCGGCGCCGACGATCAGAACGTCGTAATCGCGGTCGTCAATGATCATGGCTCCGGGTCCCAACTCAGCCACCGCGTCAGACCTGCCACACGTAGAGGAGCAGGAACAGCACGATCCAGATCACATCCACGAAGTGCCAGAACAGCGACACGGCCACCACGCCCACCTCGCCGTCGTCGTAATTGCCGGGCCGAAAGGAGCGGGCCAGCATCAGGCCCATCAACAGGATGCCGCTGATCACATGCAGGCCATGGAAGCCCGTGAGCAGATAGAACCCCGCCCCGAACACCCCATCGCCGAGGCCGAAGGGCAGCCGCAGCCACTCCATCACCTGGCCATAGATGAACACGCTGCCCATCAGCATGGTGAGCAGCCACCAGGCGCGGAAGCTCCAGAGACGGCGGCGGTGCAGGGCGCGCTCGGCCAGCCAGGCCACACCGCTGCTGCTCACCAGCACCGCCGTGTAGGCCAGCGGTTCACGCACCTCCAGGCCCGTCACCCCCGGCGGTAGCCACAGCGGCGAGGAGGCCTTGAGCACCGCATAGCCGGCAAAGAAGGCCAGGAAGATCACGCTCTCCGAGAGCAGGAAGATCACGAAGCCCGTGAGCGTGTGGTTGGCGTGGCCGTTGCCATGGCTGGCGGCGGCGGCCGTGGTCTGGGAGGAGAAGTCCGTCATGGCTCGATCCGGCCGGCGGCCTCGGCCCAGTCCACGTAGCGCTGCTGGTCTTCCACGAGCGGTCGGTTCAGGCCGTAGCCGTAGGGACCGCTGATCACGGTGGGCACATGGTCTTCGAAGTTCTCCACGGGCGGTGGTGAGGGCAGCAGCCACTCCAGACCGATCGCCTGCCAGGGGTTGGGCGGCGCCTTGGCGCCCCGGGCCCAGGAGCTCACCACGTTGAGCAGGAAGGGGATCGTGGCCACCCCCAGCAGGAAGGCGCCGAGGCTGGCCAGCACATTGGCCAGGGCGAATTCGGGGTCGTAGGAGGCCACCCGGCGTGGCATGCCCATCAGGCCGGCCCAGTGCATCGGCAGGAAGTTGAGGGTGCTGCCCACGAAGGTGAGCACGAAGTGCAGCTTGCCGAGGCTCTCCACCATCATCCGGCCCGTGAATTTGGGGAACCAGTGGTAGATGGCGGCAAACACGCCGAAGGTGAGGGTGGAGAAGATCACGTAGTGAAAATGGCCCACCACGAAATAGGTGTTGCCCACGTGGATGTCCACCGGCACGGTGGCCAGCATCACGCCGGTGATACCGGCGAAGATGAAGTTCACGATGCCGCCCAGACAGAACAGCATCGGCGTGCTGAGCCGGATGCGGCCGCACCAGAGGGTGCCGATCCAGGCAAACACCTTGATGCCGGTGGGCACTGCGATCAGCATGGTGGTGACCATGAACACATTGCGCATCCACTGCGGCGTACCGCTGTAGAACATGTGGTGCACCCACACGATCAGGCTGAGGCCGGTGATCGCGAACGAGGCCACGGCCACAACCGGATAGCCGAACAGGGGCTTGCGGGCGTACACCGGCAGGATCTCCGAAAAGATGCCGAACACCGGCAGGGCCATCACATAGACGGCCGGATGGGAATAGAACCAGAAGAAGTGCTGATAGAGCATCGGGTCGCCACCGCCTTCAGGGCGGTAGAAGCTGGTGCCGAAGCTGAGGTCGAACAGCAGCATCACGGCGCCGCCGGTGAGCACCGGCAGGCCGATCAGCTGGATGATCTGGGCGGCGGCGGCGGTCCAGCAGAAGATCGGCATCCGAAACCAGCCCATCCCAGGCGCCCGCATGCGGATGATGGTGGTCACGAAGTTCACCGCCCCCAGGATCGAGGAGATGCCGGAGAGGGCAACCGCCAGAATCCACAGAAACTGGCCGTTGAGGAACAGCCCCAGGGGGTTCTGCAGACTCAGGGGCGGGTAGGCCCACCAGCCCGAACTGGAGGGGCCACCGGGCACCAGGAAGCTGGCCATCAGGATCACCCCGAACACCGGGAACATCCAGAAGGCCAGGGCATTGAGCCGGGGAAAGGCCATGTCCGGCGCCCCGATCATCACCGGAATCAACAGGTTGTTGAAACCATTGAGGATCGGGAACAGAAACAGGAACAGCATCACTGTTCCATGCATGGTGTAGAGGCCATTGTACACGGTGGGATCCACCAGATCGGCCGGCGGAGTGATCAGCTCACCGCGCATGATCATGGCCAGCACACCGCCCACCAGCAGGAAGAGCAGGGCCACGGCGATGTACTGAATGCCGATCACCTTGGCATCGGTGTTGAAGCTGAAGAAGCGCCGCCAGTTGTCCGGAGCGCCGGGTACCGGGTGGGAGGCCTTCAGCACCCGGGGATCAAAGGGGGAGGTGGAGGTCATCTCAGGCGTCGTGGGGGGCGGAGGGGTCGGCGCTCACGTTCACCTGCGGCGCTGGAGCCGGTGGCACCGTGGC
>NZ_JADEWP010000157.1:0-6298 GCF_015207535.1 Cyanobium sp. LEGE 06143
GATCACCCTGGGCTGGGCGATCAGAAGCTGATGCTGTTGTCGCCGTGACGGCCCCAGACCACCATGGCGATCGAGAAGGTGAACAGGGCAGCCAGGGAGGCCCAGCCCAGGGTGATCAGCATGGTGGAAACGCGTTGCGTAGCGGCAGTGTACCTAGGCTCCACCCACTCCGGACAGGTCATCACCATGGTGAGTTCGTCCCCGACTGCCGTGCGCGAGCGGCAACTGGTGCGTCAGCCCTACCCCAACTATCGGGTGGTGGTGCTCGACGACGACGTCAACACCTTCCAGCACGTGGTGGAGTGCCTGGTGCGCTTCATCCCGGGGATGCAGCCCGACAAGGCCTGGGACCTGGCCCAGCGCATCGACGGCGAGGGCTCAGCCGTGGTGTGGAGCGGTCCCCAGGAGCAGGCCGAGCTCTACCACCAGCAACTGGGGGCCGAGGGCCTCACCATGGCTCCACTGGAGCGGGACTGATGGGCCGGGTCGTGGTGACCCACAGCACCTACCTGGAGGGGTTGATCCCGCTGTTGCGGCGCCTGGCCAGATTGCCCCGCATCGACACGGTGACCCCCGCCGTGATCAGCAGGGTTAAGGGGCGCAGTCCGAACCTGCGGCTGCGGGTGTCCACGCCGATCCGGGGGGGCCACAAGCTGGTGGCGCGGCGGGGCTCCAGTGCCCAGGAGGTGTTCGTGGTGACCAGCTGCAGCGGCGAGCAGCTGCAGGCCCTGGTGGATCAGCTGCTGGAGGGGTGAGGCGCCTGGGCCAGGCTCAGGCGCAGCTGGCTTGCCCCCTGGCGCTCATACACCGCCGGGGCCGTGAAGCGCGCATAGGCCCCACCGCCGCGGAACCACTGGTCGCTCTGGAGCTCCAGGTCTTCCGGCTCGAGCAGCCAGCGCTGGCGCAGATAGGTGAGGTAATCGGCCGGGTTGGTCTGGGGGGCATGCCAGTGCACCACGGCGAAGGCGGCAGCCCGCACCCGGTAGACCCCGTCGCTGCCCTCCTGGATCTCCTCCTGGAGCAGGAAGCTGCGGAAGCGGCTCTGGCAGGCCTGAGCCTCCAGCTGGGCGGGGGAGCCTTCGAGGGGGTACTTGCGCAGGTAGAGCTGCCTGGCCCTCGGGAACACGGGCCCCGGAGCCAGGGAGAGGAGGGCGATGAACGCCTCCTGGAAGGTCGGTGCCGGCGGCTGAACGGAGGCTGAGGGGTCCATCACGGCTGGCTGCGTCCACACCCTCCCACCTTGGCGGCTGATCGACCAGACCTGACAGCAAAAACCCCCGGGCCCGTAAGCGCCGAGGGAGAGGAAGAGGATGGACCGCCGTGCCGTTTTGCCCCAGTGTTCGACCTGGAGTTACCAGAAGGGGTGTCAGGAGCGGGGCTTCATTTCCGGCTACGAGGCCGGTTTACGTCGCTTCCGCCGCAGACTCCCCATGTCGAAAGAGGAGTCAGATCAGAAAACTGTAAAAGGCAGTCACCAACAAGGCAGTCCGCAGAAAGCTTAGGGCCTTGGGCCGGTTTCAGAGCCCCTCAACGCAAGACGACAAGCTCAATAGCTGGGGTTGGGCCAGATCGCCCGCACCTGCTCGAGGCCATGGCGCGCCTGCCGCCTGCGCTCTGCGGCGGTGGCTCCATCGAGGAGCAGGGTCACATGGCCGAGCTTGCGGCCGAGCGCGGCCCCCTGCTTGCCGTACCAGTGCAGGCTGGCGCCGGGGAGGGCGGCCAGGGCACGGCGCTGCTGGGCGTAGCTGGCCCTGGAGCGCTCGTAGCCGAGCAGGTTCACCATCAGGGCGCCGGGCACCTTGAGCTCCACCTCGCCCATGGGCAGGCCGGCCACGATGCGGGCCTGCTGGCTGAACTGGCTGGTGTGGGCGGCCTCGATCGTCACGTGGCCGGAGTTGTGGGTGCGGGGAGCGATCTCGTTGATCTGCAGGCCTTCGGGGCCATAGAAGAACTCGATCGAGAGCACGCCCACATAGTCGATGGCCGTGAGCAGGGACACGGCGATGTTGCGGGCGAAGGCCTGCACGGCGTGGGGCACGTCGGCGGGCGCCAGCACCCAGTCGCAGACGCGGTGGTGCTGGTGGGTCTGCACCAGCGGATAGGAGCGCACGGCGCCTTGGTCATCGCGGCAGACCAGCTGGGAGAGCTCGATCTCGAAGGCCACGAAGCGCTCCACGATCCAGTCCGCCGGGTCCACGCTCTCGAGCAGCTCGGCCAGCTCGCCGGCGTCCCGCAGCACCAGGGTGGCCTTGCCGTCGTAGCCGCCGGTGGCGGCCTTGGCCATCAGCGGAAACGACCAGCCGGCGGGCAGCTGCGGCGGGCCGGGAGTGGGTGCTGCGGGGAGCAGATCGGCCAGGTCGAACCAGGCGGGGGCGGGCAGCTGGAGCTGCTGCTGCAGCTGCCGCTGGCTGCGCTTGCTCACCAGCGGGGCGAGAGCCGCCACGCTGGGTACGAAGCGCACACCTTCGGCCTCCAGCTGGGAGAGCAGCTCCAGGTCCACCCATTCGTTCTCGAAGGTCACGGCGCTGCAGGCGCCGGCCAGCCGCCGCAGGGCAGCACCATCGCCGGGATCGCCCAGCACCACAGCAGAGGCCAGGCGGCTGGCGGGATCATCCGGCGACGGCGTCTGCACCACCAGGGGGATGTGGAGTTCAGCGGCGGCAGAGGCCAGCATCCAGGCCAGCTGGCCGCCCCCCACCACGCCGATCCGCGCCTCACCCTCGGGGGCGATCGGGGCCAGGGTTTCGGCCTTCAACGGGAGCACGGACACGGGCGGCAACGACGGGTCCAGGGGCCTGGAACGAACCGCCCAGGCCCCGCCCGAAAAGATGAAGACAAGGTTAGGGCGCCGGGGGGCTGGGCCTTTGCTCAGGTGAGGCCCTGGTCGCCGGCGAAGGCGAAGCGGATCAGGCTCAGCACCAGCACGATCAGGAACAGGGCCAGGCCCACCGTGCAGGCATAGGCGATCTCCAGTTCCGAGAAGGCCTGCTCATACACGTAGTACACGATCGTGCGGGTGGAGTCGGCGGGGCCGCCCTGGGTCATCAGGAACACCTCCTCGAACACCTTGGTGGCGGCGATCGCCGAGATCACGGCCACCAGGGTGATGTAGGGCCGCAGCAGCGGCAGGGTGATGTCCACGTGCTTGCGCCAGCCCTCGCTGCCGTCGAGGGCGGCGGCCTCGTAGAGGTCGGCCGAGATGCCCTGCAGGCCGGCCAGGAAGATCACCATGTAGTAGCCTAGCCCCTTCCACAGTGTCACGAGCATCACCGAGGGCAGGGCCAGCAGCGGCGAGGTGAGAAAGCCGATCGGGCTGAAGGCGTCACCCAGCAGGGCGCCCAGCCAGCCGTTGATCAGGCCGTTTTCGGCATAGAGCCAGCGGAAGGCGATGGCCGCCACCACGATCGACACCAGCACCGGCGTGTAGAAGGCGGCCCGGAACCAGTGAATGCCGGGAATCTGCCGGTTCACCAGCACGGCCAGGGCCAGGGCGCCGAGAACCACCGGTGGCACCACACCTATGAGATAGATAAAGGTGGTGCCGGTGACCCGGAAGAACATCGGATCGGTGAGCAGGCGGCGCACGTTGGCCAGCCCCACGAAGCGCAGGGGCTCACTCACGTCGAGGCCCGTCTCGGTGAAGCTGATCACCAGGGCCATCGCCGCCGGGATCAGCACCGAGAGGCTGATCAGCAGCAGGGCCGGAGCCAGAAAGCCCCAGGCGGCCCGATGGCCGGGGGCCCGGGGAGCGGGTTTCGCGGGTGAAGTCGCCATCACGGCCCACGGGATGGGGCCATTGTGGAAGATRCCGTGACCGATGCTTCCGCAGCAAGCAGCCCCCTGAGCGCCATGGTGCAGCCAGAACGGCCAGCTGCCGATCCGATGGCCGTGTTGCGGCACGTGTTCGGCTACGCCAGCTTCCGCGGGCCCCAGGAGGAGATCGTGCGCCACGTGCTGGGCGGCGGCTCCGGCCTGGTGCTGATGCCCACCGGGGGCGGCAAATCCCTCTGCTATCAGGTGCCGGCCCTCTGCCTGCCCGGCGTGGCGGTGGTGGTGTCGCCCCTGATCGCCCTGATGCAGGACCAGGTGGAGGCCCTGCAGCAGGCGGGGGTGCGGGCGGCAGCCCTCAACTCCTCGCTCACGGCCGCGGAGGCCAGCGCGGTGTGGCGTCAGCTCAGCCAGGGCCAGCTCGACCTGCTCTACGTGTCGCCGGAGCGGCTGCTGGGGGGCGATCTGCTGGAGCGGCTGGCGGCCCTGCCCCTGGCCCTGTTCGCCATCGATGAGGCCCACTGCGTGTCGCAGTGGGGCCACGATTTCCGCCCCGAGTACATCCAGCTGGCGGTGCTGGCGGAGCGCTTCTCCCGGGTGCCGCGGCTGGCCCTCACCGCCACCGCCGACCCCCGCACCCGCGAGGAGATCGTGGCGCGGCTGCGGCTCGAGAGCGGCCGGGTGTTCCTGGCCAGCTTTGATCGCCCCAACATCCGCTACCTGCTGCGGGCCAAGGACGACGCCAAGGGCCAGCTGCTGCAGTTTCTGGAGCAGCACCGGGGCGAGTCGGGCATCGTCTATGCCCGCTCCCGAGCACGGGTGGACCGCTTTGCGGCAGACCTGCGGGCGGCGGGCTACGAGGCGCTGGCGTACCACGCCGGCATGGAGGCCGAGGCCCGCAGCCGCACCCTGCAGCAGTTCCGCAACGGCAGCGGCGTGGTGGTGGTGGCCACGATCGCCTTCGGCATGGGCATCGACAAGCCGGACGTGCGCTTCGTGGCCCACCTGGACCTGCCCAAGAGCCTGGAGGCCTACTACCAGGAGACCGGCCGGGGCGGCCGCGACGGGCTGCCGGCGGAGGCCTGGATGGTGCATGGCCCGGGCGATGTGCCCCAGCTGCGGCGTTTCATCGACGACTCCGACGCCCCCGAGGCCCAGAAACGCATCGAACACGGCAAGCTCGATGCCCTGATCGGCTTCACCGAGGCATCCGGCTGCCGCCGCCAGGTGCTGCTGCAGCACTTCGGCGAGGCGTTGGCGGAGCCCTGCGGCAACTGCGATGGCTGCCTCGAACCCCAGGCCCGGGTGGATGTGACCGAGCCGGCCCGCAAGGCCCTCTCAGCGGTGTACCGCACCGGCCAGCGCTTTGGCGCCGCCCACGTGGTGGATGTGCTGCTGGGGGGCAACACCGAGCGGATCCGCCAGCTGGGGCACCAGGAGCTGAGCGTGCATGGCATCGGCCAGGAACTCGACCGCAGCCAGTGGCGCACCCTGCTGCGCCAGCTCACCAGCGCCGGCTACCTGCAGCCGAGTCCCGACGGCCACGGCGGCCTCTGCTTCGGCGCCGAGGCCCTGGTGAAGCCCCTGCTGCGGGGGGAGGCCAGCCTGGCACTGCCGTTGCCGCCCCCCCAGAAGGAACGGCGCCGCGGCGGCCGGGCCGGAGACGGCCGTGGGGCTGGGGGGCAACGGCCCGAACTCGACGCCGAGGGGGCCGATCCGGCCCTAGTGGCGGCCCTGAAGCTGTGGCGCCGCGACCAGGCCCGCCAGCAGGCGGTGCCCCCCTACGTGGTGTTCCACGACCGCACCCTGCTGGAGCTGGCCGTGCGCCAGCCCAGCAGCCTCGACGAACTGGGCCAGGTGAGTGGCATCGGCGCCGCCAAGCTGGAGCGCTACGGGGAAGCGCTGCTGGCGGTGCTGCGGCAGCAGGCGGAAGGGGGGAGTGAGGGAGTCAGTCCTCCGTCTTGAGGAAGCGCCCCGACAGGCGCACCCCCATCACCAGGGCGGCGATGCCGTAGGCGGCAAAGGTGAGCAGCTGGCCACTGGTGCCGGTCTCGTAGGTGCCGCGCTGCAGCAGCACGAAGTCGGCGAGGGAGGAGGCGGTGCCCCAGAGCAGCACCCACACACTCACGTAGGTGATGCCTTTGACGGTCTGGTCCATGCCGGCCTCTCAGTGGGAGAAAACTAGACGCGGGCCCCAGCGCAGCGGAGGCGGTACAACGCGGTGGCTGCCGCCGCCATCGGATCGATGCTGCCCGTCTGCCCGCCGCTGTGGGGCCTGCCGCTGTGTGGCCTGGTGCTGTGCAGCCTGTTGGGTGAGGCCAGCGCCGCGGGGCCACTGCACTCGCCACTTCATCAGCCCCTGCCTCCGCCACCGGTCGGGCCGCAGGCGTCCCTGGAAGCGCCCATTCCCGACTCAGCGAGCGGCGCCGGCGCCTCCCTTGAGCCCGCGTACGCACCCACACTTGGACCGACACCCAAGCCATCAGCCGGTGGCCCCACCAGCCCCGAGCGCCCCGAGGTGGTGCCCCAG
>NZ_JADEWP010000158.1:0-6291 GCF_015207535.1 Cyanobium sp. LEGE 06143
CCAGCGCCGATGGCCGGATCCAGCTGAGCTGCGACAACCCCAGCCTGCCCACGGACGGCGCCAACCTGATCGTGAGGGCGGCTGAACTGCTCAAGGCCCGGGCTGGACTGCCCGAGCTCGGCGCTCACCTGCACCTCGACAAGTGCATCCCCGTGGGAGCCGGCCTGGCGGGGGGCTCCAGCAATGGCGCCGCCGCCCTGGTGGGGTTGAACCATCTCTGGGGGCTGGGCTACAGCGAGGCTGAGCTGGCGCTGATGGCGGCCGAGCTGGGCTCCGACATGCCCTTCTGCATCGGCGGCGGCACCCAGCTCTGCTTCGGGCGGGGGGAGCGGCTCGAAGCCCAGCCGGCGCCCCGGGGTGGCGGTTGGGCCGTGCTGCTGCTCAAGCATCCGGCCGCCAGCGTCAGCACCCCCTGGGCCTACCGGCAGAGCCGCCAGCAGCGGCAGGCGAGCTACCTGGAGGGCGAAGCGGCCTTCGAGCAGCGGCGCCAGGCCCTGCGGCAGGGGCCATTGCTGCGGGCCCTGCAGGGTCTGGAGGCGCTGCCGCCCCTGCGCAACGATCTGCAGGCGGTGGTGGAACCTGCCGAAGCCACGGTGCGCCAGGGGCTGGCCCTGCTTCGCCGCGCCGACGCGGCCCTGGCCGTGGCAATGAGCGGCTCCGGGCCCAGCCTGTTCGCCCTGTTCGCCGATCTGGAGGCGGCCCGCCGCAGCCAGGCCAGCCTTGCCTCCGAACTCGCCGCCGCTGGCTTCGACAGCTGGACCTGCCCCCTGCGGCCGCAAGGTGTCAGCCTGGAGGCGTGACTGAGCTCCCTTCCCCATCCAACGACGGCCCCGCCGGTGCCGCCTCAGAGGCCCCCAGCGAGAGACCCCGCAAGGGGCCCCTCAGTTTTCTATCGGGATCCCTGACGGCAGGGATGCTGGGCTGGCTCACCCTGGGCCTGAGCCAGCGCGTGGTGCTGTACTACGGCTCCCACCCGCCCCACTACGACTCCGCCATCGCCCASAGCATCGCCACGGCGCTCAAGACGCTGATCATCGGCATGAGCTTCCTGGCCACCTTCACCTTCGGCTTCATCGCCCTGGGTCTGGGCCTGGTGTTCGTGCGCAGCCTGGCGCCTGGATCCCCATCCGCTCACAGCGGCGACACCGAAGCGGAGGAGGCCACCTAGCCTGCCGTCATGACACTGCACGATCTGGGCCTGCTGGTCACCCTGCTGCTGCCGGGCATGTTGCTTTCGGTGCTGATCCTCAGCACCTTTGCCGCTGGCGGCTGAGCGCTTCTGGCTGAGATGCGCCTGAGGCTGAGATAGGTTGGCGCCCAGTCGGTGCTTGCCAACGCGTGGCCGAAACGCTGCTGTTCAACGCTCTCCGCGAAGCCATCGACGAGGAGATGGCCCGCGATCCCTATGTCTGCGTGATGGGGGAGGACGTGGGCCAGTACGGCGGCTCCTACAAGGTGACCAAGGACCTCTACGAGAAGTACGGCGAGCTGCGGGTGCTGGACACCCCGATCGCCGAGAACAGCTTTACCGGCATGGCCGTGGGCGCTGCCATGACCGGCCTGCGGCCGATCGTGGAGGGCATGAACATGGGTTTCCTGCTGCTGGCCTTCAACCAGATCTCCAACAACATGGGGATGCTGCGTTACACCAGCGGCGGCAACTACACGATTCCGGCCGTGGTTCGCGGACCCGGCGGCGTCGGCCGCCAGCTCGGGGCTGAGCACAGCCAGCGCCTCGAGGCCTACTTCCATGCCGTGCCTGGCATCAAGATCGTGGCGGTGAGCACGCCCACCAACGCCAAGGGCCTGATGAAGGCGGCGATCCGCGACAACAACCCGGTGCTCTTCTTTGAGCATGTGCTGCTCTACAACCTCAGCGAAGACATTCCCGAAGGCGACTACATCTGCGCCCTCGATCAGGCTGAGGTGGTGCGTGAGGGCAGCGATGTGACGATCCTCACCTATTCGCGCATGCGACAGCACTGTCTCAAGGCCGTGCAACAGCTCGAGGCTGAGGGGATCGATGTGGAGCTGATCGACCTGGTCAGCCTCAAGCCCTTCGACATGGCCACCATCGCCCGTTCGATCCGCAAGACCCACAAGGTGATCGTGGTGGAGGAGTGCATGAAGACCGGCGGCATCGGCGCCGAGCTGCTGGCTCTGATCACCGAGCACTGCTTCGACGACCTCGACGCCCGGCCGCTGCGGCTCTCCTCCCAGGACATCCCCACCCCCTACAACGGCGGGCTCGAAAACCTCACGATCATCCAGCCCCATCAGATCGTCAAAGCCGCCCAGGACCTCACCAGCGGGTCGCTCTGAGATGGCACGACAACAGGGGTGGTTCGCCCTGATCCTGGCCCTGGCGATCGCCGCCTTGGCCCTGCTCTTCACCTTCCCACTGCAGCTGGGCCTCGACCTGCGCGGTGGAAGCCAGCTGACCCTGCAGGTGATGCCCGCCGGCGCGATCACGGCGGTGGATCAGGAACAGCTCGAAGCGGTGAAGGAGGTGCTGGAGCGCCGCATCAACGGCCTCGGCGTGGCCGAGTCCACCCTGCAGACCGTGGGCAACGACCAGCTGGTGCTGCAACTCCCCGGTGAGCAGGACCCCAGCCGGGCCGCCAAGGTGCTGGGCTCCACCGCCCTGCTGGAATTCCGCGCCCAGCGGGCCGGCACCGAACAGGAGATGCAGGGGCTGCTGAGCCTCAAGCGCCAGGCCGAGGCCGTGCTGAACCTTGAGCGCCAGCGCCGCAGCGCCCTCAACAACCCCGCTGCGGCCGGCGCTGATAACGAGGCCGCCCAGCCCCCCGCCGATTTTCCTGAAGACCAGCTGTCCCAGGCCCTGCGCCAGCTCGACATCGCCGTGCCCGATGGCGCCAGCGAGATCGACCAGCTGGAGCTGCTGCTCGACGCGGTGAACAGCCAGATCGTGGCGCTCTACGAGCCCGCCGCCTTCACGGGCAAGGAGCTGGTCACGGCCGGACGCCAGCAGCAGCAGAGCGGCAGTGGCTGGGAGGTGACGCTCAGCTTCACCCAGACCGGTGGTGAACAGTTCGCCAACCTGACCCGCGACATCGCCGGCACGGGGCGCCTGCTCGGCATCGTGCTGGATGGCCGTTCGATCAGTGAGGCCAGCGTGGGGCCCGAGTTCCAGGCCGCCGGCATCGCCGGCGGGGCCGCCAGCATCACCGGCAACTTCACGGCCGAAGAGGCGCGGGATCTCGAGGTGCAGCTGCGCGGCGGCTCGCTGCCCCTGCCGATTCGGGTCGTGGAGGTGCGTACCGTCGGCCCCTCGCTCGGCGCCGACAACATCCGCTCCAGCCTGGTGGCCGCCCTGCTGGGCCTGGCCCTGGTGGCGGTGTTCATGGTGCTGGTGTACCGGTTGGCCGGAGTGGTGGCCGTGCTGGCCCTGAGCCTCTACGCCCTGTTCAACCTGGCGCTCTATGCCCTGATCCCCGTGACGCTCACCCTGCCGGGCATCGCCGGCTTCATCCTCTCCCTCGGGATGGCGGTGGACGCCAACGTGCTGATCTTTGAGCGCATCAAGGATGAGCTGCGCTCGGGCAACACCTTGATCCGCTCGATCGAAACCGGCTTCAGCCTCGCCTTTTCCTCGATCCTGGATGGCCAGCTAACCACCCTGATCAGCTGCGTGGCCCTGTTTGCCCTGGGCACGGGCTTCGTCAAGGGCTTCGCCGTGACCCTGGGCATCGGGGTGCTGCTCAGCCTGTTCAGTGCCTTCACCTGCACCCGTACGCTGCTGCGGCTGCTGATGAGCTATCCGGCCCTGCGCCGGCCCAGCTACTTCCTGCCGCGGATCCAGCTGCCCGCGGCCACCTCCTGATCTCCCTGCCCCGCCCCGTGTTGTTCCCTTGGCGCCGATGACTCTTCTGAGCAGCCTGCTGGGTGTGCGGGTCAACCGCCGCCGCCGCCAGTTCTGGGCCATCTCCGCCGTGGCCCTGGCGCTGAGCCTGCTCGGTCTCGGACTCTCCTGGAGGGCGCCCAGCATCGGCGCCCCCTTGCGCCTCGGCCTGGATTTCACCGGCGGCACCCAGATCCAGATTGCCCGCCTCTGTGGAGAGCGCTGCGCTGAGCTCGGCAGCGACGCGGTGGAAGCGCGGCTGGAAGGCCTCACCCTGCCCGTTGAAGACGACGGGGCTCGGCCCCTCAGCCTGGGGGGCTCCTCCGTGCAGCTTCTCGACGGCGGAGAGCAGGTGCTGCTGCGCCTGCCCAGCCTCAGTGCCGCCCAGGGCCAGGCCGTGGTGGATGGTCTGCAGTCCCTGCTGGGCCCCACCGATCCAGCCGGTCTCGCCGTGGAGACGATCGGCCCCACCCTCGGCGCCCGACTGCTGCGGGCCAGCCTGATCTCCCTGGCCGTGAGCTTCGTGGGCATCTCCGCCTACATCACCTTCCGCTACGACCGCCTGTTTGCCCTGCTGGCCCTGCTCTGTCTGGGCCATGACGTGCTGATCACCTGCGGGGTGTTCGCCTGGCTGGGGCTGCTGGCCGGGGTGGAGGTGAACAGCCTGTTTGCCGTGGCCCTGCTCACCATTGCCGGCTATTCGGTGAACGACACCGTGGTGATCTTCGATCGCATCCGCGAAAAACGGGGTCAGCTCAAGGAGTTGCCCCTGGCCGATCAGGCCGATGCCGCCGTGTCCGCCACCCTCACCCGCTCCATTTACACCACCTTCACCACCCTGTTGCCGTTGCTGGCCCTGATTCTCTTCGGAGGCAGCACCCTGTTCTGGTTCGCCGTGGCCCTCAGCGTGGGCGTGCTGGTGGGCGCCTGGTCGAGCGTGGCGGTGGCGCCCACCCTGCTCCCCGTGCTGGCGAAGTCCTGAGAGCCATCCACCCCATGAGCTCCCTGCCTTGAAGCGCCCGATTCCGGCCCTGCCGATCCTGCTGGGCCTGCTTGCCCTGGTGGATCTGCGCTTCGATCTGCGCCTGCTGGCCGACCACTTCACCTTCACCACCCTCTGGAACACCGTGGTGCATCACGCCCTGGCGGTGCTGGTGCTGCTGCTGCTTCCAGACCTCTGGCGCCGTTACCGCTGAGCCGGGCTCAGCTGGTCCAGCGGTCCATCACCCGCTGCACCACCACGGTGCTGAAGAGCACCTGGAGCACCACCACCAGCGGCAGGGCCAGCAGCACCCCCGGCAGGCCCAGTAGGGTGCCCAGGCTGAGCTGGGCCATCAGGGCCACGGTGGGCAGCAGATTCACCGTGCGGCTGAGCAGGATCGGGGTGAGCAGGAAGGCCTCGCCGTTCTGCAGCACCAGGCGCAGCACCAGCACCTGCAGCACCTTGGTGGGCGACACCAGCAGCGCCACGGCCAGTGGCAGCAGGGTGGCGGCGGTGGGGCCGATCGTGGGCACGAAGGTGAGCAGGCCGCACACCAGGGAGCTGAGCAGGGCCAGGGGCACCTGCAGCAGGCTCAGGCCGGCCCAGGTGAGCAGAAACACCGTCACCGCCGAGAGGGTCATGCCCGCCAGCCAGCCCCCCAGGGCCTCGCGGCACTCCTCGAGCAGCTGCACCATCTGCGGGCGCCACTTGGCCGGGGTGATCGCCACCACCAGCTGTCGGTGGTGCCGGGGGTCGAGGGCCAGCAGAATCGCCAGCAGCACCATCAGCAGCAGCTGCACCGTGCTGTTGGCGGCTCCCCCTGCCACGCCGAGCAGCTGGGCGCCCACCGGCTGCAGGCCCTCCCAGCTGTTGAGCCGCTCCAGGGTCTGGTCGAGCCTGGGCAGCCAGGTCACCCGGGCGATCAGCTCGGCCAGTCGAGCCCCCACCTCCGGGATCAGTTGGCCCAGCTGGCTGATCTGGCCCAGCAGCTCCGGCAGCAGCTGCTGGGTGAGCCAGGCGCCCAGCACCAGCAGGATGGCGATCACCAGGGCCAGGGCCTGGGTGCGCTGCAGGCGCAGTCGCCGCATCAGCAGCGTGGTGGGCACATCCAGCGACACCGCCAGCACCACGGCGCCGAACAGCACCAGCAACACCCAGCGCAGGGCCCAGGTGAGCATGGCCAGCAGCACCAGCACCAGSMCGNCCCMGCWSAGKGCKGRSRYCCMSWSCAGGGCCGTGCCCAGGGCAAAGGCCGCCAGACTCAGCCCCAGCCCCACCCGCACCGGGCGCCGGGCCAGGGCCTGCCCCACCGGCCACTGGATCAGCAACAGCAGACCCAGCTTCAGGCCGATCAGCAGGGCCCCCAGGCTCTCGGGCAGCGCCTGGCGCTCCAGGCCGCCCCGCACCAGGTCCAGGGGCAGGGCGCTCTGCATCAGGGCGGGCAGGG
>NZ_JADEWP010000162.1:0-6101 GCF_015207535.1 Cyanobium sp. LEGE 06143
TCGCGCCTCGTGCGCTTCTTGGCCGTGGTCTGCTCGTAATCACCGAATCCGAGCTGCTTGCTGCCCATGAACCCAGTCCGCGCCTGCGATTACAGGGATATTTTCGCGCGGATGGCTCGGGTTTTCCAGAGCCTCCTTAGGCACTCATTCCATGATTGATCTTATTTTCCTGGCCGAGCTGGTTGTGGCTCTGCTGATTGTGGCAACACGGGACTCGTCAAAGAAGCCTGTTGTCCAACAGGACAGGCCTCCAGTTCGTCTGGACACTCCATCGATCAGCAGCACGCCTGCCTGCAGCCCTGACACCGATTTCCATGCCCAGAGGCGGTTGAGGCTGGAGAGCCAACACTCTCTCGGTGCCGGAATCTTTCTCTGGGCTTCCCTCGCTTCCCCTTCCCGCCAGCAGCAGGTTCCTGCCCCTGGCCGATGCCATCGCCTCAGCCAGCGCCCGGCGCCTGTACCCGCTGGTGGAGCGGGAGGACCTGACCCAGGTGGCCCCGCTGCATCAGCGGGGCCCTGCAGCATCACCTGCTTGATCGGGTGTGGCTGGTGCCTGAGGTGAAGCAGAGGTTCAGGCCTCGTTCAGCAGGCTCAGCGCCTCCATCACCTGGAGTCGGATGCCGCCCAGATGGGTCCAGGCCCGCACCGCGTCTTCTCTGCTCCGGTAGGGGCGCCAGTCGTCCTCAGTGATGCGGCGTTGCAGATGGGCCGCCACGCGCTGAGCGACGGTCACATCGCTGCGCCTTGCTAATCGCAGCGTTTTCCCCCCGATCACTACTTCAGCAGGCATGGCATTCGCAGCCACAGCCGGCGTGGCAGGGCTCACCGTTGGGGTGCCCCATGGCGCAGGCGTCGCTGCAGAACAGCAAGGCGCCACTGCGGAAGGGCGTCTCAGGTTTCACCGTGCAGTTGCACCCAGGACAGGCGCAGTTCAACGCGGTTGGTCTCCCCATGGTTGTGGTCATGGCCTCTGCTTGGTCAGCTCATCTGCACCCACTCTGGCGCCGGCGGCGCTGCGCTGGATCGGCCAGTGGCCATAACCAGGGCAGCGAGAGGGAGTCAGTCGCGAGGGAGTCAGATCGGCGCGGGCTGGGCTGCTGCTGAAGGCCGGCGACGCATCGGACTGAACAGCAGCGCCAGGGCAAAACCGGTGAACTGAACGATCACCACGCACGGCCCTGAGGGCAGGTTGGCGAGGCCTGACAGAAGCAGCCCGATCAGTGCACATCCCCCGCCCAGGATCGCTGAGACGATCATGTAGGTCGGGAAACGGCGGCTCAGCAGCCGGCCGGCACAGGCAGGAATGACCACGAAGGCACTGATCAGCAGCACCCCCACCGCCTTGATGGACACGGCCACCACCACCGCCAGCAAGACGATGAAGGCCAGGCGGTGCCAGTGGGCGCGAACCCCGAACGCCCCGGCCAGGTCGTTGCTGAGGGTGAGCAGCACCTGGGCCCGCAGACTCAGGCTGAGATAGACCAACGCGCCGAGCAGGAGTGTGCCGATGACGGCCAGATCCAACCAGCCGATCCCGAGGATGTCACCGAACAGCAGCTGCTGGATTCCGCCCCGGTAGGTGTCCACCAGGCTGAGAGCCACCACGGCGAAGGCCAGGGATGTGGAGTACACGATGTTGAGCAGGGCATCAGCCGGCAGCTGGCTGCGTTGCACCAGCTGGTTGATCAGCAGTGCAAAGATCACCGCAAAGGGAATCAGCACCAGGGTTGGGTTGACCCCCAGCAGGATGCCGATGCTGATGCCGAGCAGGGCCGAGTGCCCCAGGGCATCACTGAAGAAGGAGAGCTGACGCAACACGGCAAAGCTGCCCAGCAGCCCGCCCAGGCTGCCCGTGAGCAGGCCGCCCAGCATGGCCCGCTGCATGAAGGGCTGGGCGATAACCCCAAGCAGTGCCGAGGGATCAGCCAAGCCTGCCCAGCTCCTTCCGATTGCAGGCGTGACTGTGCTGATAAGGCACCACATTCGGGCCATAGAGCTCAGCCAGCCGAGCCGGACTCAGGGCATGGTCAGGAGCCCCGCTGCAGCGCAGTCGACGGTTCAGACAGAGCACCTGGTCACAGGTGCGTCGCACCATGTCGAGATCGTGCGACACCTGGAGAACGGTCCAGCCTTCCTGGCGGCGCAGCTCCAGCAGCAGTTGATAGAACTGCTCGCAGGCAAGCCCATCAAGACCCGCCTGGGCTTCGTCGAGCACCAGCAGCTGCCGGGGCCGCACGACACAAAACGCCAGCAACACCCTTTTCAGTTCGCCGCCCGAAAGCTCACTCAGCAGGCGCTCACCCAGCTCGCTGCATCCGGTGCGCTCCAGGGCCCGCCTCACCGCCTCACGGCGGCGTCGGCCGCCAGTCCAGGCCAGGCTCAAGCCGGGGGAATCGCAGCCGAAGCCCACGAATTCCGCCACGCTGAGCGGAAAGCGCCCTTGCAGGGCGAGGGTCTGCGGCAGATAGGCAACCTGGGCCCGAATCGAGCGGGGCAGCTCCCCTGCCGGCCCCAGGGCGTGGCCGAGGATCTGAACGGTGCCCGCCTGCCTGGGCAGCAAGCCCAGCAGGGCGGCCACCAACGTGCTCTTGCCTGCTCCATTGGGACCAACCAGGGCTGTGTCCGTTTCCCTGGCCAGCTGAAAGTCCACAGCATCCACGGCCAGGGCCCGAGCGCGTTGGACCGTCAGGCCCCGCACCTCGAGTACCACTGGGGACACGGGGGCGCTCATTGGCTGAAGGCCTGTCGCAGGTTGGTCACGTTGCTGCGCATCACGCTGAAGTACGTGCCGGGGTCAAGGGCAGCTTGCTCGCTGGAGGTCTCCATCGGGTCAAACACGCTGATCCGCACCCCCAGATCTTTGGCCAGGGCGTTGAAGGAGCGGTCTCCCTCCTGAGGTTCAGAGAGCAGTGCCCGCAGCTGGGTCTGCTCCACGATCTCGCTCACGCGTTGCAGGTCAGCGGGGGAGGGGTTCATCTCGGGCACGTCCACCAGATACTCTGCCTTCAGGCCAAAGCGCTCCGCAAAGTAGGGGGCGAAATCGTGGAAGGCCACGAAGGTTTTCCCCTCGAAGGGCTTGAGCTGGCTGGCGATCTCGGTGTTGAGGCCCTTCAGCTCTTCAGTGTAGGCCTCTGCGTTGCGGCGATAACCCTCTGCGCAACTGGGGTCGGCCTTCACGAGGCCGTCGCGAATCGTCTCCACCTGCTGCACGGCCCGCAGTGGATCCAGCCAGATGTGGGGGTTCAGCTCACCGTGGGCGTGGCCGTGTCCATGCTCCTCCTCGTGGTCAGCCTCGTTGTGGTCGTGCTCCTCCTGGGACGCGATCGTGGTGACCCCCTGGCTTGAATCGATCACGACCAGGTCGGGGTTTTCGGCGGAAGCCACGAGCTTCTCGAGAAAGCTCTCCATTTCCAGACCGTTCTTCACCAGCACCTGGGCCTCCCGCAGGGAAGCCAGATCCCCAGGCTTGGCCTGAAAATCGTGGGGGCTGCTGCTGGGGGGGATCAGCGCATTGACTTCGGCGCAATCCCCGGCCACAGCACGGGTGAACAGCGTGATCGGCAGGAAGGTGGTGACCACCTTCAGCCCCGGCTCGCCGCTCTCGGAATCGGCGGTTTGCTGTGGGGCTCCACAGGCCACAAGCAGGAGGGCCAATCCCAGCAGGCCCGAGCGCCGCAGAGAGGACAACAGAACGCTCATCTGGATGGATTGAGAACCATTCTCACCCTACAGGAGATGGTGGGGCCTCTTCGGTGCCGCCAGCCAGGCCGTGTCACCGCCGCGCCGGGGCTGCTCCTAGCCGAAACCGGCTCCGCCCGAGCGGCGTTCCCGCTCCCTGCCAGGCACGGCAACAGGCCACAGCCACCAGCGCCCCTGGTCGCCGCCGGCCGCCAGGTGCAGCCCATCCGGCCGCCAGGCCAGAGCCTGGAACCCCTGGCCTTCGCCTTCAAGGGGTTGCAGCAGGCGGCCCCGGCTGTCCCAGAGAGCCACGGTGCCATCGGCGGATGCGCTGGCCAGCAGGGGGCGGCCGGGTGCGAAGGCCAGGTCATGGACCTTGCGTTGATGCCACAGCAGGGGCTCAGGCGTCCAACCTCGTTCACCTCGATCGCGCTGCTGCCACAGCACCACCGTGTCGCCAGAAGCCACCGCCAGGGCCGGCGCCAGTCGCCCGGGCTGATCGCTCCAGGCCAGGGCCCTGACCTTGGCCGGGAAGCCGCTGAATTGCCAGGGCCGACCTTGGCCCGCCTCAGGCCAGAGCAGCAGCGAGCGATCCATCTGGCCACTGGCCAGCAGGTCACCGAACGGCGCGTAGGCCAGCACCAGGCCCACCGAGCCGGTGGGGGCGCGCAGGGGCTGGGCTCCCGGAGCTGCATCCGGCTGCCAGAGAGCCACCTCGCCCTGGCAACTGGCGGCCAGCGGCCAGCGGCCACGGCCAGCACCAGGCCGTGGGGTTGCCAGGCTGCCGCATCGAGCCAACCGGCCCCCAGTGGCATCGGCTCCAGAGGCATGGGCCGGATGCCGCTGCCGCCCAGCTCCCAGAGCAGCAGCTCTCCCGCCTGGCCCACTGCCATCAAGAACTGGTCATCGGCACTGAAGCCGATCGCATCGAGACTGCTGTCGCGATCCCCCCGCAGCTGCTCTTCACAACCGGCGCCAAAATCGAGCAGCACCAGTTCACCACCGGCGCTCGCGATGGCAAGGAACGCGCCAGCGCTCGACCAGCTCAGGCAGGTGATCGCCTGCTGCAGCTAGCCGCAGAGTCGCTCACACACCAGAGCCGCAGGTGTTGCCATCGCCGCTCAGGCCACGCAGGCGTGGAAGCCAGAGCGCAAGGCTTCCGGATCAAGGTTGCGGCCGATGATCACAAACTGCGTTGAGCGCTGCTCGCCTTCGTGCCAGGCACGGTCGAAATCGCCGTCCAGAAGCATGTGCACCGACTGGAACACATAGCGCCTGCCCTCTCCCTTGAGCTGGATGATTCCCTTCATCCGAAACAGATCAGGACCCCGCTCGGCCACCAGATCCGCCAGCCAGCTCCCCAGCCTGTCCAGATCCATGGGTCGCTCCTCCACCAGCGCCAGCGAACCCACGGCGGCGTCGTGTTCGTGCTCGTGCTCCTCCACCAGGAAGCCAGGATCAAGGCTGAGGGCCCGTTCCAGCTCGAAGGCTTCCACCCCGAGAATCTGCACCATGGGCACAGCGGCGCCGGTGGCCGTGAGCAGCCTGGCCACCGGGTTGATCGCCCGGATCCGCTGCTCGATCGAGCGACGCTCGCTCTCGTCCACCAGGTCGCTCTTGTTGAGCAGCAGCACATCGGCAAAGGCCAGCTGCTCCTGCACCTCCTCCGCCTCCCAGTGCTGGAGCACGTGCTTGAGATCCACCAGGGTGACCACCGCATCGAGCCTGAGCTCATCGCGTAGGTCCTCATCCACAAAGAAGGTCTGAATCACCGGGGCTGGATCGGCCAGGCCAGTGGTTTCAATCACCAGGTGATCAAAGCGATCACGGCGCTTCATCAGGTTGCCGATGATGCGGATCAGATCGCCACGAACAGTGCAGCAGATGCAGCCATTGTTCATCTCGAAGATCTCTTCATCGGCGTTGACCACCAACTGGTTGTCGATGCCCACTTCGCCGAACTCGTTGACGATCACGGCCACCTTCAGGCCGTGTTCATGGGTGAGGATCCGGTTCAGCAAGGTGGTTTTGCCGGCACCGAGGTAGCCGGTGAGCACCGTGACCGGCAGGCGCTGGGAGGCGGGAACCGCACTGGAGAAGGCCATGGCAGGGGCAGGAAGCCGAAGCCTCTGGTGTGAGAATGGTTGTCATTCTAGTAAGAGCACCAGCTCCGGCCGGCCCGCATGGCTCGTTCTGAAACCGCTCGTGTTGCCCGCCTCAATCCCTCGCTGGGGGCTGGCGATGGCTGAGCTGCTGATCGCTGGAGCCGGCCCCCAGGCCCTGGCGCTCAGCTGCCAGCTGCTGCAGAAGCGGCCCCAGTGGCGCCGCCATCTGCGCGTGGTGGATCCCACCGGTGCCTGGATGGTGCGCTGGCAGCGGCAGATGCAGGCCTACGAGATTCCCTGGCTGCGGTCTCCCTCCCC
>NZ_JADEWP010000166.1:0-5938 GCF_015207535.1 Cyanobium sp. LEGE 06143
CTGACGGGCAGCCTGGAGGCCGCCGAGCAGGGGCTGCCCTGGGATTTCTGGACCATCGACCTGCGCACGGCGGTGCGGGCCCTCGGTGCCATCACCGGCGAAGAGGTGAACGAGGCGGTGCTGGATCGGGTGTTCTCGCGCTTCTGCATCGGCAAGTGAGCCGGGCAGGCTGCCATGGTCCTGGAGGGTCCGCCCCCCTGCCGCGCTCTCTGCCATGCCACCCCTGAGCCCCCTGCAGCTCGAGCCCCTGCTGCGCGCCTGGCTGGCGGAAGATYTGGGCCGCGGCGACCTCACGGCGCCCGCCCTGGCGGGGGCGCGGGGCCGGGCCCACTGGGTGGCCAGGCGCGCCGGGGTGTTCAGTGGCGGTGCGCTGGTGGAGCCCCTGTTCCGCCTGCTCGATGCCGAGCTGCAGGTGCGGCTGTTGGTGGGTGATGGCGAGCGGATCCAGGCCGATCAGCGGTTGCTGGAGCTGGAGGGAGATGCCGCGGCCCTGGTGGCAGGCGAGCGCACGGCCCTGAACCTGGCGATGCGCCTGAGCGGCATCGCCACGGCCACCGCCGAGCTGGTGCAGCAGCTGGAGGGCAGCGGCGTGCGTCTGGCCGACACCCGCAAGACAACTCCAGGGCTGCGGCTGCTGGAGAAATACGCCGTGCGCTGTGGCGGCGGCCTCAACCACCGCTTCGGGCTCGACGACACCGCCATGCTCAAGGAGAACCACCTGGCCTGGGCGGGCGGGGTGGTGCCGGCCCTGCTGGCGGTGCGGGCTGCGGCCCCCTGGCCCGCCCGGGTGATCGTGGAAGCGGAGACCGCCGCCGAGGCCGAGCAGGCGATCCAGGCCGGCGCTGACGCCGTGCTGCTGGATGGCTTCAGCCCTGGTGCCCTGGCCGAGCTGGTGCCGGTCCTGCGCCGGCTGGCCACAGACCTGGGCCGGGCTGTGGTGCTGGAGGCCTCCGGGGTGGAGCCGGCCCAGTTGAGTGCCTGTGCAGCCAGCGGCGTGGACCTGATCTCCAGCAGTGCGCCGATCACCCGCAGCCCCTGGCTGGACATCAGCATGCGCTTTGCGCAGCAGTGGATCTGAGATCAGCCGTCGCCCGTCAGCAGCAAGGGGGGTTGGTTCGTGGGCGAAGTTACGAACGACCCATGCGGGGATCACGAATGGTCTGGACCCCATCAACCTGATGCTGTCATGAGCTGTGGTGCATGCTCAATCGCTTCCTATCGGCAACCTTGGCCGGGCTGGCCTGGGCGGCACCCGTTCCCGCAGCGCTGGCGGAGGGCGTGATCGAGCGCGCCGCGCGCACCGGTGAGCTGGTGCTGACAGGCCCGACTGAAACTCCCTCCATCCTCAGCCTCGACGCCTCGGGGCAACCGGAGGGCTACGCGGCGGAGGTGGCCAGCCGGATTGCGGCCGATGTCACCACAGCCGTGGGTCGGCCGGTGCGGCTGAGGTTCGTGGCAGATAGCAATCCGGTGACAGTCTTCGCCAACCTGGCCAACGGCAAGGCCGATCTGGTCTGTGGCGTCGCGTTCTCCTGGGAGCGCGACCTGTTCGCGGATTTCTCCCTGCCGATCGCGGTCTCGGGCCTGAACCTGCTGGCCCCGGATGGTCGCTTCGACGGCTCCGCAGCTGGACTGGCGGGTCGCCCTATCGGTGTCCTGAAGCATTCCTTGGGCGAAACCCACCTGCGCGGCTTTCAGCCAGCCGCCAAGGTTGCCCCCTTCAAGAGCCTCGATGCGGCTCTTGACGCTCTTGAGGCTGGGGATGTCGATGGGGTGATCGGCGACTCGGTGCTGCTGGAGGCGATGCTGCGCGGGCGTGGATTGTCTGGGTACAGCATCACCCCGGATGCCCCTTATCAGAGCTATGGGATCACCTGCCTACTGCCGCAGAACGACTCCGCGTTCCGTGATCTTGTGAATCTCTCGATTGCGCGCCTGTTGCAGGGCTATCTGGATGGAGAGACTGAAGCGGTCGCCGCCGTGGATCGCTGGATCGGCCCCGGCAGCAGCATCGATGTGCCCCGGGACCAGATTCAGTCCTGGTTCGAGGCCACGATGATGGGCCTTGAAGCGATCCGGCCGCTGCCGCCTGATACGCCGGGAAGCTCCGAAGACATGCCCAAGTGAGTGAGCCCGGCACCTGAGCCAGCTCGAACTCTCTCCCTCGGGAACTCTCGTCAACTGCTGTTCATTCCTCGTTAGGCCCCCTGCTGATGGCGTTTCTGATCCGATCCCGACTGCTGGGCCTGCTGTTGCTGGCTTCCATGCCCTTGGACTGCACGGCAGCTCTGGCGACGGCAGCCGCCCAGCAGATCAGCGGAACCCGGGCCGGTGGTACCGCTGCGACTCCCCTGAGCGTGGAGGAGCGCCTTCGCCGGATTTCCTTGGCCGTTCGTGACCAGGATGCGACCGCGGACGAAGGGGCCGAGGCGATGGATCCGCTGAGCGGAGCCTTGCCGCAGGGCAGCCGACCTGACGGCGATCTGTTGGCTTTCACATTCGTCAATGGGCCGAGTCTTGGTTGGGGGAACGGCGGGTTTCGCAACAGTGGCTTCCGTAACGGCGGCTTCCGTAATGGGGGTTTCCGCAACGGCAGCTTCCGTAATGGCGGCTTCCGTAATGGGGGAGGCTTCCGCAATTCCAGCTTCCGCAATGGCGGAGGTTTCAGGAACGGAGGGGGGTTCCGCAACGGCGGCTTCCGCAACGGCAGACGACGTTGATCGGCCGATCTTGTGAGCACCCCTGACACCTCGCAGTTCGGCCCGGTGCAGCTTCTGGTGCTGCAGCCCACCCCCTTCTGCAACCTCGACTGCGACTACTGCTACCTACCCGATCGCAGCGATCGCACCCGCCTGAGCTTCGAGCTGCTGGAAAAGGCTCTGGAGCGGGTTCTGGAGAGCCCCTTCTTCGATGGAGGGTTCACCCTGCTGTGGCATGCGGGCGAGCCCCTCACGATGCCGATCGCCTTCTACGACGAGGCGACCCAGCGGATCCAGCGCGTTCTGGAGCGGCATGGGCTGCCCCCCTCCACGGTGGTGCAGTCGCTGCAGACCAACGCCACTGTGATTGATGGAGCCTGGTGCGACTGCTTCGAGCGCAACGACATCCATGTGGGCGTGAGCATGGATGGCCCCGCCTTCCTCCACGACGCCCACCGGGTCACCCGCACCGGCCGCCCTACCCACGCAGCCGTGATGCGCGGTATCGACTGGCTACAGCGGCGCGAGATCCCGTTCGAGGTGATCTGCGTGCTCACCGCCGATGGCCTCGACCACGCCGAGGCGATGGTCGATTTCTTCCTGGAGCACGGCATCACCGACGTGGGCTTCAACATGGAGGAAACCGAGGGGGAGAACGCCCAGTCCAGCCTCGATGTGGCCGCGGCTGAACGCTCAGCCCTGGAGAGCAGCTACGTGGCCTTCATGGAGCGGGTCTGGCGACGCAGCCTCGAGCATCCCGACGACCTCTGCATCCGGGAATTCGAGGGCATCACCAGCCTGGCCTGCAGCGATGCCCGCCTCGGCCAGACCGACATGAACACCCCGTTCGCGATCGTCAACGTCGATGCCCGCGGCAACGTGTCCACCTTCGATCCCGAGCTGCTGTCTGTGAAGACCGAGGCCTACGGGGACTTCGCCTTCGGCAACGTGCTCACCCACCGCCTCGAAGACCTGGCCGCCAATCCCAAATTTCAGCGGGTGCACAGCGAGATCCGCTCGGGGGTGGAGCGCTGCCGCAGCAGTTGCGACTACTTCGGCCTCTGCGGCGGCGGGGCTGGCAGCAACAAGTACTGGGAGCACGGCAGCTTCGATTGCAGCGTGACCCAGCACTGCCGTTTCCGTATCCAGTTGGTGGCCGACGTGGTGCTGGCCGGGATGGAGCGTGAGCTGGGCCTTAACGCCTGACGGGCTCACTCAACCTGCAGCCGCTCACTCACATCCACCAGCGGAATCAGGGCATGGCCCCAGTCCGATGTGCCGAACATCGGGGCGGTCCCTTCTCCGGGCCTCGCCCCCACACCGGCAGCGAAGGCTCCATTGGTCCAGGCCAGCATCAGGCTGCCCAGCACGCCGCCATCGGCGCTCTCAACCGGCCGCAGGTTGAAGTGGTCACCGCCCTGAGCCAGCACCAGGCGGTGGCCCAGACGCAGGGCCTCGCCGCTGGATAAGGGCACCACTGCCTCGGGATCCGGTGGCACCACCCAATCGCGGCTTCCGCTCACGATCAGCACGCGTCCATTCAGCTGCCGGCCTGAACCGGGCGGGAACAACAGCAGCAGGGGAGGGCTCACCGCCACCGCCGAGATCACGCGGCGATCGCCGAGAGATCCAACACCGGCTGCATCCAGCCAGCTGCATTGCAGCGTCCAGCTGAGATTGCGATAGGGATCGTCCAGGTCGTTGCAGCGCTCGCGCAACAGGGCATCGCTGGTGGGGGCCCCCGCCACCTGCAGCGCCGTGGTGGCACCCCAGGAATGACCGATCACCACCACCCTCTCACTGTCCACCCGGCCGGTGGCCAGTCCCCCATCGCCTACGGCATCGATCACCGCGGAGATGTCCTTGGGCCGCAACACCAGTTCCTCGGGGGTGGGCGGCGGCAGCTTGCCGTTCAACACCTCTCGCTGCTGCTGCTGGTCACTGCCGGGATGACGAGGCAGCGCCACCGTGTAGCCAGCGGCCGCCAGACGCCGGCCCCAGCCTTCAAAGGAGAGGGGCTCGTCCCAGAGACCATGGGAGATCACAGCCAGCCGGCCATTACCGCCTTCTGCGGGCTGAAGCAGCACCACATCGAGCGGCACGGGGCGGTGCTTCACCTGCAGCCGCTGCTCAGTGCGCGTCACAGGCAGCACTGCTGTGGCCACCTCCGCGGCCACCGGAGCAGGGGGCACCGCCGCGATCAGCTTCTCGCTCAGCCGGCGCTGCCGCAGCATCTGTTCACTCACCTCCCGGATCCGCCCCAGGTTGAGCCGCACCCGTTCGCCGGGAATGGCCTTGATCAGCGACAGCAGCGTGGGTTGGCCATTGGCGGAGGCCGCCTGCAGAGCCTCCAGCAGCTCGGCACCAGTGAATCCCTGGTCAGCTCCCTCCACTGTGCCGAGGCTGGAGAGCACCAGCAACGCCTGCTCCAGCAGGGGCGAGCTCGCCGACCCCTCGGCGATGTTCAGCAGCCCCAACGGCACCGGCTGATTGAACACCTCGCTGAGTTTGGGGCCGAGGGCGCCGTCACTGGCCCGGTCGAGTTCAGCCAGATCGCTGCTGCCCTGGCGCAGTAAGGCTGGGTCCTCCAGTTCCGCCACCCTCACGATCAAATTGAGATCGAGCAAGGGAAACTCGATCACCACCTCATCGATAGCCCGGGCCGGACCTGCGGCCAGCAGGTTGCCACCGAGCAGCGCCGCCGCCATGACGCTGAGCAGACCATGGGTATGACGCCTGCGCGGGCAGAGGCCAGGGATGGACATGCCGGATCGAGGTTTGTCATCGAACACTAAGAACCCGTTCCCGTAGCGCACTGCCCTGGCCGGCATGGAGCGGGAGCTCGGCCTCAACCCCTGAGGGCCTGACCCCGGCGCTCGGCGAGCCTGCCGAACAGCTCCACGTATTGCCGCGGCCCGCCGGCCAGGCTGGCGTCGATGCGCAGGGAATCCTGCGGATCGGTGAGGCCCACCAGGCGGCCATCGGCGTGGGAGGGGCGGTCCACGGCGCCGCCGCTGCTGTCCACCAGCACCACCCGGTTGGCCGTGCCGAACACCTCGCCCAGCTGCTGCAGCAGGGTGAGGAAGCCCCGGTCGCTGCCGCCCCGCAGCCAGCCCCCGCCTGGCGCCGGCACCGAGGTGATCGTGTCGCCCACCCCCACCAGGGTGGGCATCAGCGCCGGCTCGAAGGCCGAGCGGGCCAGCTCCAGCAGGCTGGGGTGGTCGTGGGGGGCCGTGCGC